>NZ_LZJA01000297.1:0-52010 GCF_001666785.1 Mycobacterium sp. E3305
TCGCGGCCAACCCCGACGAACGCGATGCCCGGATCCGCATCGTCGACGAGTTCACGCGGCGCCACCCCGACATCAAGGTTCGTCCGGTGCTTTCGGCCCCGGGCGTGATGCAGCAGCTGTCGACGTTCTGCGCCGGCGGCAAGTGCCCGGACGTCTTGATGTCGGGGTGGCGCCGCGTGAACTCGTCGACGATGCGGATCCGGGCATCGCGTTCGTCGGGGTTGGCCGCGAAGAAAAACGTCAACGCGTCGTCTTGCGGGGCGCAGCCGGCGGCCCATGGCGTCACCGATGCCGCCGTCAGCGCGGCGGCGCCACTCAGCAGGCGGCGCCGCGGGAACGGCTTATCGAGCATGGTCCTTCCGTTCTCGCCCCGTTGCCGGCCGCCCGGCCGGCGGCGTCTGATGTCCTTGGTACCCGATGCGGCTGTGGTGTTGCTGGATCGGCCCGCCCGGGAGTGCCAGCGCGGCCGACCGGATCCGGGTGGGATCCCCGGTGATGTCGATCGCGTGGATGCGGTCATCGGTTCCGACGGTGATCAGCAGCAGCGCCTCGGCGTGCCCGTATGGCGCTATCACGATGGCCGGTGCCCCGTCGACGAGCATGACCACACCGGCGCGGGCCCGCTGGGCGAATCGGCGGGTCTCCTCGGCGACCTGCCCGGCGCCGCGCAGCTCGGTCGGCACGTCATCGGGCACCAGCGCGCGATCGACCGTGCGCACCACGTCCGGGGCCAGCAGCTCAAGCAACAACGCGATGTCACCGCCGCGGGACGCGGCGAGAAACGCTTCCACGATCTCCAGGTGCTTTGCCGCGCGCTCCGGTTCGCCGCCCGGGTCGCCGTGCAGCCGCCCGCGCGCCCGGCTCGCCAACTTCTTCGCCGCTTCCGGCGAGCGGTCCAGCAGGTCGCCGATCCTCTCGAATGGCACCGCGAACACGTCATGCAGCACGAATGCGACGCGCTGCGCGGGCGAGAGCCGGTCGAGCACCACGAGCAGCGCATTGCTGACCGACTCCGTCAGGAGGGTCTCCTCGTCCGCCGGCGACGCAGCCGCTTCGAGCCGATCCAGTTCCTCGGTGGTGGCGAGCGGATGTTCGGCGCGCCGTTTGCGGACGCGGAGCTGGTCGTACGCCTCGCGGGCGGTGATGGTGGTGAACCAGCCGGTGAGGTTGTCGACCGCGCCGTAATCCGCGCGGCTGGCCTTCAGCCACGCCGACTGGACCGCGTCCTCGGCATCGGCGGCCGAGCCCAACAGCTGGAACGCGACCGCACTCAGGTGCCGCCGGTCGGCGTCGAAGCGCCGCGCGAGATCGGCCAAATTCTTATGCGCGCTCATGGGTCACCTTTTCCGCAGAGGAACCGTCAAGAAAATGACCGAGTCCATCGAGCCCTCTGTTGCGAAGGAGGCCAGCACTATGACCTTATCGATTGTGCGCCGCGGAACGCGCGGCCACCGTTCGGCTCCCCGCCGCGAAACCGGCTGCCGGGCAGGGGTTTGGCACCCATGACCACCGCATGCGTCGTGATCACGGTGTTTACCGCCGCCATCACCGCCGGGATCGCCGTGGCCGACCTCGTCCCCGCCAGGTTCGTGCTGGCGAACTCGGCCGAAGTCGGGGTGCCGCGGTCGTGGCTGCCGGCGCTGGCGACGGTCAAGCTGGCCGGGGCGGCCGGACTCGTCGTGGGAGTTGTCGGGCTGCGCGCCTTGGGAATCGCGGCCGCTACCGGCCTGGTGCTGTTTTTCGTCGGCGCGGTCGTGACCCACCTGCGGGCCCACGTGCTGTACAACATCGCGTTTCCCGGCGCCTACTTGTGCCTATCGGCGGCGACGCTCGCGCTGATGGTCGTGCACTGAGCCCCGCTAGCTGGGCAAGCGGTCCTTGACGAGTTGGTCTTGTTTGCGGGCCATGTCCAGCACGACATCCCGCGGGGCGGGATCGTTGGGCGGGCTGTCGAACTCCAGGTCGACGCCCACCCTGCTCTCGGCGAATGTCACGTAGGTCACCGATTTTGAGTTGTCGGGCGAGGTTCCCACCGCGATCAGTCCGTTGGTGCCGACCTCGAATGGCTGCGGGGCGCCGGTGACGTATTTGCCGAACGACTGGGCGCGCTCCTTGGCCTGCTGCGCGGCGGTCGCCGGGTCGGTGAACACGACGACCAGGTCGTCGATGCTGCGTGTGTGGTCGGGATTGATGAACGTCACCCCGGCGCCGGCGACGCCACCGGGATTCTGCGTGGGGGGACCTGTCGTTCCGACGTCGATGCCGACGTCGCTCGCCTGAAGGAGGAGGTACGTGTAGTCGCCCAGTGGTGCACTGCCGGACGTCGGGCCGCTCGTCGTCGTCGACGCTGTCGAACTCGACGTCGCCGTCGACGACGAAGTCGTTTTCGACGAGCTTGACGACGCAGAGGTGCTTTCCTTTCCGCCGCAAGCCGTGACAACGCTCAGCGCGGCGGTGAATGCAATTCCCGCGCCGAAGATCCGCACCATACCCATCGTCGACTCCCTTCGGGGACAGCTATTTGTACGGCACCGTCGCGCTCCGGGCAATATGTCGACGCCGGTTTTGAGCAAATTTGCCGGCGCTGGTGGGCCGCGGGACCCTCAGGCCGGGAAGTAGCGGATTCGGTTGATGGCATTCGGCCGCCACGTCATGTCGGCGAAGATGATGGCCCGCCCGCGAGCGGAGGTCAGCGAAACCACCACTGTGCTGCCCGCGCCGATCATCTTCGTGCCGCCGGCGCCGTCGAGTTGCTCGACGAGCCCGGCGAGGTCGAGTACCTCGTGGTCGCCGAGAGTTATTGCAGCGCTTGGGGATAGCGCTCTGGCAGCCGCGTCTCGATCCCCGGCCGTGGCGGCGTCGAGGAACGCCCGCACCGACTGCTTGTGCCGCGCACCGACCCGCCGGAATGCCGCGATGAAGCCCACCGCGCCGCTCAGCCGCTGATTGTTCAACAGGCCTCGCGACAGTTGCAGCCCGGGCGGCACCGCGCGCGGTCCGGTTCGCAGGAATTGGCGCATCATGGCGGGGAGTTCCCAGTAGGCCCGGAGTTCGCCAATGCGCCAGTCGCCGTTGACCTCTAGCAGGTCGTAGCGCAGGAACGCGGGGATGTACATGGTGACGCCGGAACCCATGGCGACCTCCAGCTCGAGGTCACGCAGGACCGCCGTGCCGAAGACGATGTCGAGGTCGCGGTGGAATGTGATGTCGCGCGGGCCGATGAAGGTGTCATAGAAACGGCCGATCCGTTCCCGCCCGACGTGCGGACGCGAGCCGACCGGGTCCTCGACGCGGCCGTCGTCGGCGAACAGCCCCACCCAGCCTTCGCGGTCGTGCGCGGCGGCCGCCCGCGGCGAGCACTCGACGGCGGCGAGGAGGCGTTCCCGCTCCGGTGCCACCGCCATCACTGTCCCCCGACCAGCTCGACGCCCGCCGATCGCATTTCCGCCAGCGCCCGCGCGGCCGAATCCGGGGCGACAGCCGCGGTCAGGTCCACCAACACCCTGGTGGTCAGGCCGGCCCGCGCGGCGTCCTCGGCCGTGGCCCGCACGCACTGGTCCGTGGCGATGCCGACCACGTCGACCTCGTCGATCCCATGCCGCCGCAACCAGTCCAGCAGCGTGGTCCCGCTCTGGTCGACCCCTTCGAACCCGCTGTATGCCGCGGCGTAGGCGCCCTTGCGGAAGACCGCCTCGATCCGGCTGGTGTCGAGGTCGGGGCGAAAGTCCGCGCCCGGGCTGCCGGCGATGCAGTGCGGTGGCCACGTCGATGAGTAGTCCGGCCGGTGGGAGAAGTGGTCGCCCGGGCGAACGTGGTAATCCTGGGTTGCTACGACGTGCCGGTAGCCCGGCTCGCCGGCCAGGTAGCCGTTGATGGCGGCCGCCACGGCGGCGCCGCCGGGGACCGGGAGCGAGCCGCCCTCGCAGAAGTCGTTTTGCACGTCGACGATGATCAACGCCCTCACGGCTTTCACCCTATCGGTGTCGCCCCGGATGGCGCCTCAGCTGCACGTATGGGCTGGGCGGTTTGTCCGTCAACGAGTCGGGTAATCCCCCGGCCATGGTGATCCGGAGAATCGCGCGCCCATTGCTTTCAGTTGCCTTCATCGGCCAAGGAGTCAACTCCCTGCTCAACCCCAAGTCGGCGGCGGCGGCCGCCGCGCCGGCAGTGGATGGTTTGCAGGCGCTGCCGAATTCGGTGAGCGGGGCCATCCCGAGCGACCCGGAGACGTTCGCGCAAATCAACGCCGCCGTCCAGATCGGCGGCGGCCTGCTGCTGGCCACCGGCAAGCTGCCGCGCGTCGCGTCGGCGGCGCTAGCCTTCACCGTGCTGCCGGCCAACCTCGGGGCGCACTCGTTCTGGAACGAAAGCGACCCGCAGGCCAAGGCGCAGAAGCGCCAGCAGTTCCTCACCGACCTCAGCCTGGTCGGCGGGTTGCTGATCGCGTCGGCGGACACCGCGGGCAAGCCGTCGCTCGGATGGCGCGGCCGGCGCGCGGCCGAGCGGCTCTCCGAGCGGGTGTCGTCGGCGCTGCCCGGCTCCGATGACGGCTTCGACACGGACTTCTCGGAGTTGGGCGAGAAGATCGTGCACGGCCTGCAGGTCGGCGCCGAGCGCGGCCGCGAATTGGCGAGCACCGCCGCGGAACGGGGGGCGCCGTACGCCGAGGCCGCGCTCGAACGCGGCCGCGAATTCGCCAGCACCGCCGCCGATCGAAGCAAGCCGCTGGCCAAGAAGGCCCGCAAGCGCGGCGAAGAACTCGCCGACGAAGCCGCCGACTGGGCCGCGCCACTCGCCAAGAAGGCCCGCAAGCGCGGCGAAGAACTCGCCGACGAAGCCGCCGACTGGGCCGCGCCACTGGCCAAGAAGGCGCGCAAGCGTAGCGAGAAGCTGGCGAAGAAGGCGCGTAAGCGCGGCGAAGAACTGGCCAGCACGGCTGTGGACCGCGGCGAGGACCTCGCCGACACCGCCCGCGCCCGCGGCACCTACCTTGCCGAGACGGCCCGCGCACGAGGCGGCTACCTGGCCGACACCGCACGCGAAAGGGTCGGCGAGCAGGTCAAGGCCGGCCGTCGCAAGCTGTCCTGACCGGTCAACCGTCCTCGTGTAGGAAGCCGTCGACGATCGCGTCGACGTCCTGATCGACATCGACGGTTGCGCCGGCCTCGTCGCCGCCCAGCGGTTCCAGCGCGTCGAATTGCGAGCGCAACAGCGCGGCCGGCATGAAATGGCCCGTGCGGGCCGCCAGCCGACCGCCGATGAGCGCGGGCGAACCGGCGAGGTGCAGGAATTCGACCTGCGGGCAGTGCGCGCGCAATTGGTCGCGGTACCTGCGCTTCAACGCCGAGCAGCTGACCACCCCGCCGCCGCGGTGCCCGGCCAGCCACTCACCGACCTTTTCCAGCCAGGGGTAGCGGTCGTGGTCGTCGAGCGGTTCCCCGGCCGCCATCTTGGCGATATTGGCCCGCGGGTGCAGGGTGTCGGCGTCCACGAAGGGGACCTGCAAGCGGCGCGCGAGCGCGACTCCCACGGTCGACTTGCCCGATCCGGAAACGCCCATCACCACGACGGGGCCCCGTCCGCTCACTCGGACCGTTCGGCCAGGTTGCGGTTCCATTCCAGCCAGCCGGCGCCGTTGCGTCCGTCGGCGGTCCGGACGCTCGCCCAGACGCGCGGGAACTGACTCACCCGCCCGTCCGCGGCGATCAGACGCACCGGCGCCTGGCCGCGGACCTGAACGTCCGCGGTGATCTCGCCGGGGTTGAGCGCCAAGGTGGCGCGGAGTGGTAACCCGTTGGCGCCGAACGATTCTCGTGAATCCACCGTTTGCAGCTCGGTGACCGTTCCCGCGGCATCCTGGGAGTAGCCGATGCTGAATGCCGGTGCGCCGGGAATCCGGATGTTGACGCCGTGCAGATGGGTGCCGTCGTCCAGGTGCAGCGCGCTCCAAATCCAGTCCATGCTCCACCAGTCGCGCACGCCCCAGGAGTGATCGCGCTGGCCGGGGACCGACTCAAGGCGGTAATTGGTGTCGTCGATGGTGACCGTGCCCGAGACCGTGCATGGGATCTCGTAACGCGTCGTCAACCGGTACTTGTACGGGATGCCGTCGGTGGCCCACACCAGGCTCATCGTCATCTCGACGGGGGTGCCGGGCTCTCCGCGCAACAGCGCCGACGGATCGGGGTACGACTGGGCGTGGGCACGCAGGTCGACGCGGTAGGTCTGCAGCGGGGTGGTCGCGGAGTGGCCGAGCTCGAAGGAATCGCTGCGCACGTCCCACGGATCCGCCGGCAGCGGTACTTGCGCGTCGACGGCCACGGTGGGCATGTCGGGGCCGCACAGCAGCGCGTGCACCCAGGCCTTCCGTTCGTTGGCGATCAGGCCGAGGCGGAACCAGCCGCCCAATCCCTGTGCCGCGTCGGCGAAGTCGGAGTACCAGCTCTCGCTCCACAGCGGCTCGGCGGTCGCCGCGTGCGCACCTTCGTCCTCCACCGTGGGCCGCAGGGCTTCGGGCGTCTGCGCGGCGGGCAGCGTCGCCAGCGCGTCGGTGTCGAGCACGTGGTCGCAGTGTCGTTGCAGCATGGTCATGAACATCCGGTCGCCGCGCTCGGTGCGTTCCACCAGCATCGAGGAGACGATCGCCATCATCACGCCGAAAAAGCTCTGTCGGCGAACACCTTCGGCGACGTCGGTGAGCGACAGCGGCGCCGCAGGCCCCAGCGCCTCGTGGTAGGCCCGCAACAACGCGTCGTACTGCTCCCGGCGATCGGGGGTCGGCAGCGCGCAGCCGAGGAAGTACGACAGGTCGGTCAGGGCGGGCCCCCAGGACACCGTCTGCCAGTCGACGACCGTCAGCGGGCGTTCGGCCCCGGCGGTGCCGAACAGCAGGTTGTCCAGGCGGTAGTCACCGTGCATCAGCCCTAGGATCCGGTCGGGCGCCGACTCGGCGGCCAGGTAGCCGTCGAAGGACGCGACCAGGCGTTCGCAGACCATCCGGTGCTCCGGCGCGATCTGCTCGCCATAGCGGTCGATGAAGCCCGCGTACAGCGGGGCGAGCATCGCCTGGTTGAGCGGCGATTCGCGGTTGAGCCACGGCGCTTCGGCGAGCGCGGTGTCGCCGAGCAGCGGTCCGTGCAGCCGACCCAGCTCGACCACGCCGAGGTGGGCCTGTTCGGCTGTGGCACCGGCGATTTCGTCCCCGACGACCGCCGGCCCGGCGTCGCCGAGCAAAAGATCGAACGCGCCCGTCGAGCTGTCGACCGCGGCGTGGTAGCAGGGCGCTATCGGGCCGCCCAGCCGTGGCGCTATGTCGCCGTAGAATCGCACCTCGCGCTCGTAGAGGCCGAGGGCCAGCCCCGTCTGCCGACTCACCGGGTCGGTCGCCGCCACCTTCAGGACCACCGACTCGGGCCTGCCGGCCTTCGCCGCGCCATCGGCATAGCTGAGCCGGACGCGGTAACACTCGCTCATCTGTCCGGTGCCGATGCGCTCCACGGCAAAATCGGCGACGGGCCCGGCGCCGATCACCGATTCCAGCCATGCTGCGGTGAGGTCGCCGGGTCGTTCGATGATTTGCGCGGTGTCGGCATGCATGAGGGTCAGCGTGCCAGGTCACCGCGCCAGGGAGAAGCCGTCCCAGGCAATCCGGCGGTGCGGGTGTGGATCGAACTCGACGCGGCTCTTGCGGTCGAACACCATGACGGCGCGGTCGGCGGTGCTGTAGGTGGGCCAGTCGTCGCCCGGCGCGCCGGAATGGCTGAAGGCCCGCCAACGCCGTTGCACCTGGTTGCTCACCCGCAGCGCGGCGCGCCGGTCCGCGGCGGCGGTCAACAGGGCACCGAATCGCGTGCGATAGACGTCGAAGACGGCCAGCAACTCGGTGGCATGGGTGGCGCCCAGCCCAGACCAGCGCAGCGTCCTAGGCGCGAAGTCGTACCGGTAGAGGTAGGTCGGCGCGTGAGCGCTGTGCGCCTCCGCGATCTGCCAGGCCGCCGACCCGAACGCGAAATCGCCACCAAGCTGGATGCACGCCGATGGCGCGGGGTAATCCGGATATGCGGCGGTAATGCGTTCGCGTGCAGCCGGTTCCGTGTCGGCCAGCAACTCCTCGATCATGGCTTGATTAGTCGGCAGCATCTTGAGGAAGCGGGTGAACAGCCGACCCTCTTCCGCGTTGGTGCCGACGATGAGCGGCACCCGATGGGCCCGGCCCCCGCGCATCGCCTCGACCGGATCGGTGGGCACGACATCGTCACCGGCGACGGGGCCGATCGGAAAGGCGCCCAGCCTGTCCTCCATGCCCTGGTCGATCAGCCGGTGTTGAGCGTCCACGAGTTGCGCCGGCGACGCCCGCATCAACACCTCGGCGGCGTTTTCCGGGCGCGCGCCCAGCAGCTCGGCGAAGCGCGTCGCGAATTCCGCCGCGGTCTCGCCCGACCGGACCATGCCGGCGGCCGGGCTCTCCGAAATCGCCCGCGCGAACAGCCCTTCGGCGGCGGGCACCGCCAACAGGGTGGCGGTGATGTGCGCGCCGGCGCTCTCCCCGAAGATGGTGACGTTGTCCGGATCTCCGCCGAACGCGGAGATGTTGTCCTTCACCCAGCGCAACGCCAGCACCAGATCGCGCAGGAACAAATTGCTGTCGATGGGGATGTCCGGGGTCGAAAGGGACGACAGGTCCAGGCATCCCAACGCGCCCAGGCGGTAATTCACCGACACGTACACGCAGCCGCGGCGCGCGAGCGCCGCACCGTCGTAGAGCGGCGTCGCCGAGCTACCCAGGATGTAGCCGCCGCCGTGGATGAAGACCATCACGGGAAGCGGCTGTTCGGCGGGCCCCTCGGGAGTGACGACGTTGAGGGTCAGGCAGTCCTCCCCCATCGGCTGATAACGGCCTCCAAGACCGGACCAGCCGAGCATGGTGTAGCGGCGCTGCTGGGGTGCGCAGTTGGCGAAGCCGTGGCAGTGCCGCACACCCGACCACGGTTGCGCCGGCCGGGGTGCCCGCAAGCGCAGCGGCCCGACCGGCGGCCGGGCGTAGGGGATGGATCGCCAGCGGTGGACGCCGTCGCGGGTGAAACCCTCCACGGTGCCGATGGTCGTGCGTGCGCGGACGGTGCGCTGATGCATAACCCGACGTTAGCCGACATGACGGGCGTAACGCGCGCGCAGCGCCTTATTCGCGGCCACGGCGGTTTAGCCTGACTGGATGCGGATCGTCGCGCTGTTTGCAGCGTCGTTACTGATCGCCGGCTGCTCGCACACGGTCGGCGGCCAGTCTCAGCAAACGCCAACGTCGAGAAGCGCTTCTTCCACCCCCTCCGGGGGCAAAGGGCCGGCCCCCTCGGCGGCGCCGGCGGCCGGAGCCTCGATCTCCGACGTCATCGCGTGGATCGAGGCCGGCCATCCCGCGGACCCCGGCCGCTATCACGATGCGATTCGCGACGGTGCGGCCACGCCGCTCGGCAACGACCTCGCGTTCTCGGCCGTCGCCGGCAAAGCATCCTGCATGACCGATTCCAAGCACACGGGTGCCGCCCTGGTCTGTCTGGTCAGCCTGACGAATCCGCCGGCCGCGCCCGCGACCTCGTACGGCGATTGGCAGGGCGGTTGGGTGACCTTCGACGGCGTGAATCTGCAGGTGGGTGCGTCGCGCGCCGATCCCGGTCCGTTCATCAACGGCAACGGTCCGGAATTGGCCAACGGCGACTCGCTGTCATTCGGCGACTATCGCTGCCGGGCCGATCAAACCGGACTCTACTGCGTGAACTACGCCCACCAATCCGCCGCACACCTGGGTCCCGCGGGCATCGAGCCGTTCGGCTGCCTGAAGCCGGGGCCGGCGCCGGACGGTGTCGGCACGGCGTTCAGCTGTTCATGATCGTCGCGAACAGCTCGGCCATCTCGTCCGCGGGCCCTCGCGGAACCGTGTAGCCGGCTTCGTCGCGGATCTCATCGAAATGGTCACGCACACCTTCGATCGACAACCCCGGGTCGTAGAAGCCCCGTGTCCGGCCGATGAAGAAGCGCCCGACGTGTCCGGCCCCCACCGTGTAGATTTCCCCGGACACCGGGCAATCACGGTGGGTCAGGAAGGCCGCCACCGGGGCGACCTGCGCCGGGTCCAGCTTCTGAAGGTATTGGCCCACAAGGTCGTTCATCACCGCCTGCGACGCGGGGTCATCCTGTTGACCCGCCCCGTCGAGCGAGTGCGTCAGCATCCGGGTGTAGGCGATCGGCGCGATGGCGTTGACCTTGATGCCGCGCTCGGCACCCTCGGCGGCCAGCACCCGGGTGAACCCGATCAACCCGGTTTTCGCCGCGCCGTAGTTGCTCATGCGCTCGGCGCCAAGGATTCCCGCGGCCGAGCAGGTGTTGAGCACCCGGCCGTACCGCCGTTCGCGCATGGCCCGCCACGCGGGCCGCGTCACATAGAACGCACCGTTCAAGTGGACATCCAGCAGGGGTCGGAGCCGGTCGGCGGTCATGTCTTCGAACGGCGCGTCGCCGACGATGCCCGCGTTGTTGATCAGGATGTCCACCCGCCCCCAGGTGCGCAGGGCGGTGTCGATGATGGCTTCCGCGCCTTCGGGACTCGTCACGCTGTTGCTGTCGGCGGCGGCCTCACCACCGAGCCGGCAAATCTCGTCGACGACGGCGCCCGCCACTGCGGCGTTGGATCCGTCCCCCGTCACCGAGCCGCCGATGTCGTTGACCACGACGCGCGCGCCACGCGATGCAAGCAACAGCGCGTACTGCCTGCCCAGGCCGGCGCCCGCACCGGTGATCACGGCGACCTGCCCGTCGAATCGCAGCGCGGTGGCCATGTTCACCAACTGACCGGAAGTTCTTTCATGCCATAAATGTTGGCGTCTTTGAACCTCAGTTCCGCCGGGGATACCGCCAGTTTGAGCCCGGGTAAGCGGCGCGCCAGCGTGGCGAATGCGACCTGCATCTCGACCCGGGCCAGGTTGGCTCCGATGCATTGATGCACCCCGTAGCCGAAGCCCAAGTGCCCGCGGGTGTTTCGGTCGACGTCGAAAGATTCGGGATTGTTTACGAACTCGGCGTCCCAGTTCCCGGCGAGCAGATTCATCATGACGTACTCCCCCGCGCGAATCAGCTGACCGCCGATGGTCAGATCTTCGGTCGCCACGCGATCGACCTGGCTGTGCACGATGGTGAGGTAGCGCATCAGCTCTTCGACGGTGTTGGCGATGACGGCCGGGTCATCGGTCTGTCCGAGCCGCTCGAACACGTCGGGATGTTCCAGCAGCGCAACCGTTCCCAGCGAGATCATGTTGGCGGTGGTTTCGTGGCCGGCCTGCATCATGATCACGCTGTTCATGGCCGTGGTGGTGTGATCGAGTTGGCCCGTCGCGACGTATTCGGTGAGCAGGCGGCTGATCAAGTCGTCGCCGGGTTCGCGCGCCTTGCGTTGCACCAACTCCTCGATGTAGGCGTACATGGCCCCGAACGCCTGGCCCTTTTCCTCGTCGGTCGATTTCTGGTCAAGCCCCTTGGTGGTGTTGTGCTGGAAGAGTTCGAGGTCTTCGGGCGGCACCCCCAGCAGCAGTGCGATCACCATCGACGGCACCGGCAAGGCGAATTCGCGCACCAGATCGGCGGGTGCGCCGCGCTCGATCATCTGGCCGAGATAGTGGTCGACCCATTCCTGGATGTGCGGCCGCATCGCTTCGCAACGCCGAAAGGTGAAGTTGCTCGTCATCATGCGCCGCAACCGATGATGCTCGGGGTCGTCGATCCGTGCGAACATCACCGCGACCTTGTTGTCGGCGTCCGTCGGCAGGATGGAGTCCGGAATGGTCTTCGCGGACAAGCGCGGATCGACCAGCGCCGCCCTGATGTCGTGGTAGCGGCTGACCACCCAAACCGGGCTGCCCTGGAACATCGCCCGCCGCAGGCCGGGCTGTTTGCGCCATTCGTCGAACTCGGGCGGAGCTGCGAGCGGGCAACGCGCCGGCCGCGGGGCGGGCAGCACAGGAAGATCCGCGTCGGAGCAGGGGTCCGACGCATCGAAAGATATTGCCATGAACCGTGTTTCTGATTAAGTGTCAGGTATCTGCCAGTTGTTAGAGCGTAAAGCCAGGCTAGTTGGCAGTCAACCGTCAGTTAGGCTGTCGGGATGACCGCGGTTGAGGATCGACCGTTGCGGGCGGACGCGGCGCGCAACGTCGAGCGCATTCTGCGCGCGGCACGAGACGTCTATGGCGAGCTGGGGCCGGATGCGCCCGTGGAGGCCGTCGCCCGGCGCGCCGGCGTCGGTGAGCGAACCCTCTACCGCAGGTTCCCGACGAAGGCCGACCTGGTGCGGGCCGCCCTGGATCAGAGCATCGCGGAGGATCTCACGCCGGTGATCGAGACCGTCCGCCGTGCCGATGACGCGCTGCGCGGTCTCACCCAACTGATCGAAGCGGCAATCTCGTTGGGGGCCCGCGAACACAACCTGCTGACCGCTGCGCGCCGGGCCGGGGCGCTCACGTCCGACATCTCGGTTTCGCTCAACGTCGCGCTCGCCGAGCTGGCCCTCGAGGGTCAGCGAGCCGGCAGCATCCGCGCCGACCTGGTCAGCGACGACCTACCCCGCCTGATCGCGATGCTCTTCAGCGTGCTGTCGACGATGGATGCGGGTAGCGACGGCTGGCGACGCTACGTCGCACTCGTCGTCGATGCGATTTCGGTCAACGAACGACAGTCGTTGCCTCCGGCCGCCGCGCTGCGCTATGAGATCGGGCCGAACAGCTGGCCGCTCTAGGCCCTACCGCTCGTCCCACATCACGCCGCGCATCGTGGCGGACAGCGGGATGTCCTCCACGCCGATGAGCCCCTGCGGCGCGCGGCATACCCAGTCAATCGCATTGACGACGCGGGCCGCCGTCGAAATGCAGCCGGCATCAGTGGAATCCAAGACGGGATGCGAAACGTGGGTGTTGATCTCCACCCGCGGCTCACCCTCGACGACGACGCGGTGCACACCGGTATGCCCATCGGGGGGAAACTCCCAGTCGGGCGCCGCGGCTCGGGTGAGCCGGGTGACGTGCTCGAGGGTGATCACCGGCCTCCCCGCGCGCACGCCCTCGGTGGCGAAGCGCACGGCGGCCATTCGGCCGGGCTCCACCGTCATCATTGTGCATTCGATTCGTCCTGGCGTGTACCAGGGTTCGACGCGCTGGCGCACGTCGTCGAGTTCGATGTCGAGGTTGTCCGCCAGGCTGCGGACCTGGCCTCCCCACATCGACACGATCACCCCGGGCAGGAACATCATCGGCGAGTCGTCGTCCGGTGCCGAACCGAAGCCCATTGCGGCACCGGTGAACTCCGCGTCGTCATAGTTTCCATAGTCGAAGATCTCCTGCACGGTGATCGACGAGACGCGGGTGGTCAGGCTCACCGCCGAGTGCACCAGCGTATCGCCGGAGAAGCCGGGATCGATGCCGTTGATGTACAGCGACGAATTGCCGGCCGCACAGGCACGTTCCAACGGCGCGCGAAGCCAATCGTCGGCGTGGCGAGGAGTCACCAGCCAGACCATCGACGTGCCAACGACGTTGGTCCCGGCCGCCAGGAAACTGGCCATCTGCTCGATGGCTTCCATCGGCCGGGTCTCACCCTGAGACGTGTAGACCACACAGTCGGCGCCGAGGTCGACCAGGGCGTCGACATCGTCGGTGGCAACGACGCCCGTCGGCTGGTCCAGCCCGCACAGCCGCGCCGCATCCTGGCCGACCTTCTCCGCGCTCGCTGCGTGCACTCCGACCAGTTCGAGATCCGGTCGACCGATGATCGCCCGCAATGAGTGCCGACCCACGTTTCCGGTGGAAAACTGTATGACTCTGCGCACCGTTACCCCACATCCTTTCAGGAAGCTGCCGAGCCCATCATCACGCGTTCAGGCGCCGGGCAGGTCAGTAATCGGGTATCGGCAACGGTGAATTGTTCGAGTCGATGCCGCCGTCGACGTGGAAGGTCGCGTTGGTGGCGTAACAATCGCGCGTGCAGAGATACACCGCGAGCCGCCCGAGGTCCTCGACGTCGCCCAGCCGGTGCAGCGGGGTGGCCTCCTGCATCTTCTCCAGTGATCCGGGCATCAGATCCAGGCTGCCCTTCAGGCCGTCGGTGGCGAACGAGCCCAGGGCGATCGCGTTGACGCGGATCTTCGGGGCGAGTTCCTGTGCCATGGCACGGGTCAGCGCTTCGAGTCCGCCCTTCGCGACGCAATACGCGGTCAGCGCCCGAATGCCGAACCGCGCCGATCCCGACGAGATGTTGATGATGGAACCGTGTCCGGCACTGAGCATGTGCGGTGCCACGAGCTGGCTCATGATGAAGGCGGAGGTCACACACCAGTCGAACGTATGCCGAAAATCCTCGTCGGTGATATCCAGAAACCGCGCGTAGGTCGACCCGCCGACGTTGTTGACCAGAATGTCGATGCGATCGAAACGCTCCATGGCCGTCTGCACGACGCGTTCACCGTCCGGGCGACTCATCGCGTCCGCGACAAGCGCCAACCCCTTACCGCCCGCCGCCTCGATACCCTCAATCGTGCCAACGATATCCGCCTCGGTTCGGGCGGTCCCGACCACAGTCACCCCGGCCTCCGCCAACACCCGGGCGATGCCTGCCCCGACGCCCTTCCCGGCGCCGGTGACGATCGCGACCTGTCCGTCCAACCGGAACTGCTCCAATGCCATGCTGGACTCCTTCGGCCGCGTGCGACGGATGCGCCGTTCAATCTATGAATCTTACTGACTATAGTCAATGAATCTCCGGCATTCAGGCTGGAAACAGCGTGTACCGTCCAACAATGACCAGATATTGCAAGCCTTTCTGAGCGGAGCACGTCATACTTGTCGGGTTAGCCCGGAAAATCAGACTCGAGTCAGGTCAATTTGCGAGGGATGAAATGGCTGTGACGGACCGGCTGTCGGCGCGAGAAGCGAAGCGCCTGCAGACAAGGGAGCGATTGATGGGCGCCGCGATCGCGGAGTTCGCCCGGGCCGGGATGGCCGAGGCCGACGTCGGCGCCATCGTGGCCGCCGCCGGCGTCGCCCACGGGACCTTCTTCTTCCACTTCCCCACCAAGGAGCATGTTCTGCTGGAACTGGAGCGCCGCGAAGAGGACCGTATCGCCAAGCAGTTCGCGCAATTCTTGAAGGCCGAGCACGATCTCGCTTCCGCGCTGAACGAGGCGGTCCGCCTGGTGGTGGGATTGGAACGACGGCTGGGCGATCGGCTCTTCAACGACTTTCTCGCCCTGCACTTCTCACAAACTCGTCCGCCCACCGAGGACGGCCGGGATCACCCCCTGATCGTATTGGTCGCCCGGGAGATCGCGCAGGCTCAAGAGCGCGGCGAGATCGATCCCGAGGTCAGCCCGATGAACAGCGCGGTGTTCTTCTTGCTCGGCCTGTACTCGTTGTTGATCACCACCAACCACTGGCCGACGGGCCGCGCGCTGCTGGAGGATTACGTCGCGCGGACGTTGCGGAGCATGCAGCGCTGAAGAGCGTGGGACTCAAGGCCATGTCACGCCGCGCAGCGGCGTAACGCCCAGTTTCTTGTGGACACCGGTCGCTACTAGGCCAGCACTTACGCTGACTGTAGTCAGCCTGTTATAGTGCGCAGGCCAATCCAATCAGCGTTGACGACCGGGGAGGGTTCGTGAATCCGCCGAAGCTGGGCCAGCCCAATGCCGACACCGTCGCCGCCCGCCCCGCTTCCGGTCTGACCATCGACGAGCACGTGGAGCGATCGCACCTGGCGCAGCGTCAGGCCGATAGATGGCTCATCTCCGGCAGCCTGCTGATCGGCACCGCGGCCCTGGGTGTCTTCGGCCTACCGCTGTTTCTCTGGGGCGTCCGGTTGCTCCGGCGGGCCCAGCGAGACGGCCTCTCGGTGCGGCCGATGCTGGTCACGCTGCTCGGCTATCTGGTCATCATCGACGCGGCCATCAACACCGTCGGATGGGCGCTTGACCTTGTGGCAAACCACACGCTGCTGGCCCGCGTGCTCCTCAACGGCTGGGGCAACATGTTCGATGCGGGCTATTTCTGGCACTACAACGAGCTGTGGGTCGGCGGCGCGGCCGGACCTGGCGAAAAGGCGTTGGAAGTCGGCCTGATCCTGACGGTGTTCACGATGCGCATCGCCGCCGCCATCGGCTTCCTGCAGATGAAGCGCTGGGGGCATCAGTGGATGGTCGTCACCTGCTGGATGGGCGTGGTGATCTGGATTACCTACGTCTTCAACATGACGATGTTCGCCGACGTGCGCTTCGCCGGCGTCGTGCTGCCGGTCGTCGGCTGGTGGCTCTACGACATCTTTTACATCACCCCGTTCCTCGCCATCCCCTACCTGCACACCGTCAACCGCGAGCTCTTCTCCGACTGAGATGCGCGAGCCGAATGTCCTTACGTCACTGAGGAGGTCCAAACGTGGCTTATGTGTGGGAGATCCTTCGCTACGTCGCGGCGTGGGGCGGCACCGGACTGATCATCTGGTTCTGGTATTGGCTCTTCTCCAACATCGGCACGTTTTGAGCGCTGGAGTGGACCGCCGGGACGCATGGGATTCGGCTGATGCCTGAAGACTCCCACGCAATGTCACTGGAGCGGAGTTGCTCGGTGACAGCCGTCGCGCTGAGCGAACGACGTCGCGAGGGCGTGCGGCTCGTCACGGGTGACCGGCGCCGCTTCGGGTTGAACGCGGCGCTGACGTCCGTTCACGTCCCCTACCCACCACTGTGCGATTGGACTCGCAGAGCCCTGACATGCGGTGTGGCCCTGCAATGTTCACCGTCCAAAGAACGAATCACCCAATATCGGTTGAACGAGTTGTCTACTCGCGAAGTGCGCGCTCTCAGCGTTGTCGAAGCCGGTGTCGCCCTCGGCTGGATGGCCTCGCGCTGGCCGGGCCTGCTCCCCGATGCGCGACGACTGCTGCCGGACCTCCAAACCGAATCGGGCGACATGAGCGCCCTGGAAATGCTCAACCGGGCGATCGCGTTGGCCGCCACGGGTCAGACATTGGCGGTCCATCCGCTGCTGGGCACGTTGCCGCTGGCCTTCACGGCGCCGCGAGGCTTGGCCGACAGGTTGCGCCGCAGCTTTGGCCGGATGCCCTGGACGACAACGCAAAACCGACTGCCGCGACCGTACGCGGTTCCCGTCGGCGGCGACGGCGGTGTCCGTAATCCCAATCTGCCGCCGCCGAGCCGGCCGCAGGACAACGATCTCGACGTGACCCCGGAGCATCGGCCCGGGATCCCCTACCCGGAATGGAACATGTGGACCCAGCGGTTCGTGCGCGACCACGTCGCGGTGATCGAGCGTGCGGATGCCCGGCGCGCAGGCGGTCCGGCGGCGGTGGCCGTCGACGTCCGCAAGTGGTTCGAAGAACACACCCACCGGGGGATGGCGAACCGCCTCGAAGACGGCTCCGACCTCGACGTCGACCAATACGTCAGCCACTACATCGACCTGACCACCGGCGAGGCCAAGGAACCGAGGATCTTCCGCGAGTTGCTGCCCGTCGGCCGCGACGTCACCACGGCGGTGCTGCTCGACGGCAGTTCGTCGCTGGGGGTGCACGGCGGGCGAATCTTTCAACTCGAACTGGCTTGCGCCGACGCGCTTTCGCGCGCGATGACCCTGGCGCGAGAGCGTCACGGCATCTTCGCTTTCACCGGCAATACCCGCCATCGCGTCGAAGTCCACTGCCTGAAGGACTTCGAGGAGCGGCGGCTGGTGGCTCCCAGCGGGCTCGGCCTGTCCACCCGGGGGTACACCAGGCTCGGTGCGCCACTGCGCCATTTGACCAGCCGGCTGCTCGCGCAGGCATCCGAACGGCGGCTGCTGATCGTCATCGGCGACGGTCTGCTCTCCGATGAAGGCTACGAGGGGCGCTACGCCTGGGCGGATGCCGCGCACGCCGTCGAGGAGGGCAACGATGCGGGGGTGTCGATGTACTACGTCGGCGTGGGCCCGACGCGTGTCGATCCCCTACCGGAGGTGTTCGGGCCGCGACGGTCCCAACGGATCCGACGCGTAGAGGAGCTTCCTCGGGTGTTGGCTCATGTCCATCGCGAACTGGTGGCCGCATGAGTGCCGCCACCGATACCTATTTCGCACACGGCAACGAAGTCCAGCTGTTCGAGCGGGCCTACCGCCAGCGCCTGCCGGTGATGCTCACGGGCCCAACCGGATGCGGCAAGACGCGTTTCGTCGAACACATGGGCCTGCTCTTGCAGCGGCCCGTCGTCACCATCAGTTGCCACGACGATCTCACCAGCTCCGATCTCGTCGGCCGCTTCATGGTGACCGGCGGCGACGTGGTCTGGACCGATGGCCCGCTGACCCGGGCCGTCAAGGCCGGCGCGATCTGCTATCTCGACGAAGTCGTCGAAGCTCGCCACGATTCGCTGGCCATCCTGCATTCGCTCACCGATCACCGGCGATCGCTGTACCTGGATCGGGCGGGTGAGGTCGTGACGGCGCCGGACACCTTCATGCTGGTGTGTTCGTACAACCCGGCGTATCGCAGCTCGCTGAAGGAGCTGAAGCCGTCCTTCCGGCAGCGATTCGTCACACTCGCGATGAGCTACCTGCCGCCCGAGCGCGAAGCCGAGGTGATCGTCGCCGAAGCCGGAATCCCCATCGCCGCCGCGCGTCGACTGGTCGGGTGCGCTGTTGCGATCCGCACCGCCGACGACGCCTTCCACTTCGAGCCGCCTTCGACCAGGGTGCTGGTCACCGCCGCGCACCTGATCGCCGCCGGGGCAAGCGAATTGGATGCGGCGGAGGCCTGCATCCTCGCGCCGCTGAGTCTCGATGGCGCGGTCACCGACGGCCTACGTGAAGTCGCGGTGGCCAGCCTGGCCACCACCGACGCCCCGAGTGCACGCCCTTAGGAGAGGAGCTGACGGCATGGACCAACAGGAGAGGAAGCGCAAGAGGGCGCTGATTGTCTTCCAGCTGTTCATCTACGGCTATTTGCTGGCAATGTTCGGCATCCAGCTCTACATGTCCTTCGCCCGCGGGTGGTGGAACTTGTGAAACCTGTTGTCGCCCAACCGGCTGTCACGGTCAGCCTGGACGATCACCACGACGCGTCCCGCCACGCGCAGCGCCGCGCGGACAAGTGGATGATCGTCGGCGCCGCCTTGATGGGCATGTGGGCGCCGGGTTTGATCGGATTCCCCATCTTCATGCGCGGCGTATGGCTGCAACGCCAGGCGCTGCGCGCCGGCTTGTCGGTCCGGCCCATGATCGTGACGCTGATCGGGTATCTGGTTCTGATCGACGGGATGCTCAACAGTCTCGGCTGGGCCCTCGACCTGGTCGCCAACCACACCTTGATCAACCGGGTGCTGATGGTCGGCTGGGGCAACATGTTCGACGCGGGATACTTCTGGCATTACAACGAGCTCTGGGTCGGCGGCGCCGCGGGGCCCGGCGAGAAGGCCTATGTCGCCGGGTTGATCCTCACGGTGTTCTCCATGCGGGTGGCCGCGGCGATCGGGTTTCTCCAGATGAAGCGGTGGGGTCACCAGTGGATGGTGGTTACCTGCTGGATGGGCGTGGTGATCTGGTCCGCCTACGTGTTCAACATGACCATGTTCGCCGACGTGCGCTACGCCGGCGTCGTATTCCCCGTCGTCGGCTGGTGGCTCTACGACATCTTCTACATCACCCCGTTCCTCGCCATCCCCTACCTGCACACCGTCAACCGAGAAATCTTCACCGACTAGCTCAAGGAGCGCCGTCATGACCGCCACATCCGAAGAACGGGAACCGGCAACGGATCTCGAGCCGGGGACCACGCCGTACTACGCGCGCATGCACAAATGGATCAAACGGGCCGTCCTGGTATGCCTGGTAGCGCTCGTCATCGAAGGCGCGTTCACGCTGCCGTTCATGGCGGTCTACTACGGCTACCCCACGCTGAGCCTCACGCAGATCTGCAGCGAACTGCTCAAGATTCGATACTCCAACGACGCTTTGGAGTGCAAGTACCCCTACCCGCCGTTCGGGCCGCCGGAGGGCGCCGAAGGCAAGGCCACCGCGCAGGACGTGTGGGGCATCCAGCCGATACCGAAGTACCACCGGCTCGGGTTCCGCGAACTGGTCAAGATCCACAACGACCGGCTCGCGCGCCAGGCCGCCCAACAGCACACGGCGCCGCACCCGTGACCCATCGCGTCGTCCAGTGGACGACGGGCGCCCTCAAAATCGACCGGCGCAAGCCCAACCCGCGCCGCGTCACGGAGTCCCGTTGGAAGCCGATGCTCGGGCTGAGCGGGCCGCTCGATCTCGACATCGAATTCGATGCCTTAGCCGACTCAGCCGAGTCCTAACTTCCCGGGGCCAGTGCGAGCACCCGTATTTCGCCGGTCACGCCGTCGACCTCGACGAGGGCGCCGGGCGGCAACGACTTGGTGGCTCCCTCAACGTCCACCACACAGGGGAAGCCGAATTCGCGGGCCACCACCGCGGCGTGTGACATCGGGCCGCCGAGTTCGGTCACCACTGCGGCGGCGTAGCAGAAAGCCGCGGTGTAGCCGACGTCGGTGACCTCCGCGACGAGGATTTCGCCGGGCTGCAGGTCGTCGATCGTTTCGGGCCGCACAATACGCACCCGGCCGCGAACCTTCCCCCCGCACACGCCGACCCCGCGCAGAGTTTCTCCGCTGGCGAGAGCCGCCGGCGTCGTCGTGGTTGGCTGCCAGCTCCCGCTGAACACCGTCGGCGGAACCACGGCGGCCAGCCGGCGTTGTTCGGCACGGCGCCGGGCCACCAGCGCCCCGACATCCGCGGGAAGCGCATCGAGCTCGTCGACGAGCAGGTAGAACACATCATCGGCGGTGTCGAAGATTCCGGCCTCGACCAACCTCCGGCCGTACTCGCGCATCAGGTTTCGTAGCACCCAGTTGGCTCGCACCACTTTATCGCGACGGACTTCGCGGTCGCGCAGCTGGTGTGCTGCCAGGTGCGCAACGGGCTTGGCGTGCAGTGGAATACGAGGACGCTGCGGCTGAGGTGCCGGAGGGGCGCTCATCGCTTTCGTCACCATCCGGACGAGCAACTCGGGATCATCCGAGTAGCTGATCGAGAGCATCTCGAGTTCGGCGGGCCCGCGATGCCCGATCAGCGCCAGCTCGGCCGCCACGGCGGCGTGAAACTCCGGCGCCTCGACGGCGAGTTTGTCCAGCCGCTCCCCCGGTTCGGCGAGCAACGCTGTCACTTTCGGGTCGCGCTGTGCGGCGACCACCAACCGCTGCATTGCCTCGACCGATCGCGCACTGACCAATTCGGGGCCCGCCGGCGCGGCGGTATCTCGTCCACACAAACCGCGCAGCAGGACGTTGAACGCCGCGCACAGCATGAACGACGCCGACGCCAGCACCCAGCCGTGCACCACCTCGTCGCGCGCCAACGTGATCAGACTCAGCAGCCGACGATCGTCCAGGCGGGCGACGTCGTCGGCCAGACGCTCCAGCCGATCGACGTCGGCGACGAACTCGTGGGTGTCCTTCGACGAGCCCGCCGACAGGCCGATGAGGTTGACGCCGAAGACCCCGATGTTGCGAATGGTCCTCAGTTGCTTGCGGATCCGGCCGATATCCGAGCGCGCACGCTCCGCACCGAAGATCGGCAACGATGCCATGCTGGGTCCGAAGAATCCGCTGTTGCTGACGATGGTCGTGGGCTTGGCAAACGGTACGGTTTCGGCCATGTAATGCGCCGACGTGATGGCCCCGTAGAGCCGGTGGGCGAAGACGGCGACGGTTCGCGTGGCGATTTCGCGCTGGACGACGCCGCCGGGGCGCAGCCGCTCGGCGATTGCCACGCCGCCGGCGCGCAACCCGCGCACGGTCGCCGAGGCCGAAGCGGGCGAGAACGGGCCGGGCAGCGCCTCCGACAGGTTGGTGGCAAGAAACGTCGGAAAGCGCGGATCGATCGGGGTATCGAATTCCCCGTTGTCACCGGCGGGACCGGCCCAATCGGGCTTCACCCCGTCCTCAGTCGGCGCATCGACGGACGGAAGGTCGCCGATGGTGGCCATCCGCCACGGTAGTGACACCACCCGCTTGCCCACCGTGACGCGGCCGCGCACCGCGAGCGAGAAATCTTCGACACATTCACTGGAGTTCCAGGCCGGCCGGAACCCCCACTGCTCACGCAGCCGCGCGGTATCCATGAACGCGGCGCCGTGCACCAGTTCCAACTCGGCCAGTTCGAAGCCCAACCGCATGACGGGGCGTCCGAGCGCAGCGGCGATCCGGCGGAACGTCAGCTCGCCCGGAGCGGCGAGATTGACTGGACCGCTGCCGATTTCGTCGTCGACGATCGCCCGGTGAAATAACCGAAGGGCGTCGTCGGGGTGGACCACCTGCATCAGGCGGTCGGCCGATCCATCCGGGAATACCGGCAGCGCCAGCAGCCGGCGCACCCAGTTGTCCACGCTTCGGCCGAGGATCAGCGCGGAGCGGATCGCGACCCACTCCAGGTCCGAATCCTCGAGCATCTGCTCGACCATTGCCTTGTGCCGGCCGTCGGCGCCGATCGGCGTTCTCTCGTCGTGCTCGGTCTTCGGTGCGTCCCCGCCGCCGTAAACATGGGCCGACGATGCGAAGACGATCCTTCTGGCCCGGGTCTCGGCCATCGCCGCCAGCACATTGCGGGTGCCGTCGATGTTGACCTGCCGGCTGATTCGGTCGTCGTGTCCGGGACTCGTTGCCCACGCGCAGTGGGCGACAACGTCCGCGCCGGCCAAGGCGCGGGTGACCGTGTCGGTGTCCCGGATGTCGGCCACGACGAATTCGGCCGCACTGGGCCAGCTTTCGGTCCGGTGCCGGGCTATCCCGGTGACGTCGTGGCCCTGGCTGAGCAAGCGGGCGGTGAGGCCGCGGCCGAGCACACCGCTGGCCCCGGTGATCGCGACTCTCACTGATTGCCCTTGCGCAGACCCATGGCTACTCGTCGTCGTCCATCAGCGCCGCGTTGACGAGATCCTCGAGATCCATGTCCGCGATGTCCTTCTCCGAGGTCGCCGCGGCGGCCGGCGACTGTCCGCCCCCCCGACCGCCGTCGGCCTCGTTCGCCAACGCGAGCAACAGCTCCAGCACCCCGGCCTGCCGCAGGCGCTTGACCGGAATCGAACCCACGGCGCGCTGGATCTCGGCCTCACCCGGCGCGGCGGCGGGCGTCTGCTGCTCGGCCGCGCCGACGAGTTCGCGGTGCATGTAACCGGCCAGGGCGGCGGAGTTCGGGTAATCGAAGATCAGCGTGGGTGACAACGCCAGGCCGGTAGCGGATTTCAGCCGGTTGCGCATTTCGACCGCGGTCAGCGAGTCGAAACCCAATTCCTGGAATGCGCGGTCGGGGTCGATCGACTCCGGGCTGGAGTTGCCGAGCACGGTGGCGATGTTGGCCCGCACCAAGTCCAGCAGAACCGCCTGCTGCTCGTCCTCCGGAAGCCCTTCGAGGCGCTGCAGCAGAGCGGATTTCGACTTCGCCGCGGCCAGCGAATCGTCGACCTGACGCCGGGTCGGCGCGTTGATCAGATCGACGAACATCGGCGGCAGCGTCCCGCTATCGAACTTGACCCGCAACGCGGCGAGGTCGATGTGGGCGGGCAACAGGAACGGCTCGTCGACGATGAGCGCGGTGTCCATCAATTCCAGTGCCTCATCGGACGACATCGCGACGATTCCGTCGCGGCCGAACCGGGCACGGTCGGCCGCACCGAGCGCGCCGGTCATGGCGCTGGCCTGATCCCACAACCCCCACGCCAGCGACATCGCCGGCAGGCCATGGTTGCGCCGGTGCACGGCCAGTCCATCCAGGAACGAGTTGGCCGCCGCGTAGTTGGCCTGACCCGACGCTCCCGCCAAACCCGCCATCGACGAAAACATCACGAACGCAGACACATCCAGGTCGCGGGTCAGCTCGTGCAGGTTCCATGCGGCATCGACCTTGGCCCGCAACACCGACGCCACCCGCTCCGGGGTGAGCGACGAGATCACCGCGTCGTCGAGTACACCGGCCGCGTGGATCACACCCGACAGCGGCCGGTGCACCGGAATGTCGGCGATCACCTTGGCCAGCGCCTCGCGGTCGGCGGCGTCACAGGCCACCACCTGCACCTGCGCACCGGCGGCGTTGAGTTCCGTCACCAGTTCGGCGGCGCCCGGCGCGTCGAGACCACGCCGGCTGACCAGCACCAGGTTCCGCGCGTCGTGGCGCCTGACCACGTGGCGGGCCAGGGCCGAACCCGCCATCCCGGTGGCACCGGTGATCATGACGGTGCCCGCCGCCCAGGCGTCCGGCATGGTCATGACGACCTTGCCCACGTGGCGGGCCTGGCTCAAATACCGCAATGCCGCCGGTGCGCGTCGTACGTCAAACCTGGTTACCGGCAACGGCCGCAGCACGTCATCACCGAACATCGCGGTCAGTTCGTCGAGTATCTGCGCGATGCGGTCCGGCCCGGCCTCGAACAGGTCGAAGGCGCGATAGCGCACACCGGCGTGTGCCTGGGCCACCGCCTCGGGGTCGCGCATGTCGGTCTTGCCCATCTCCAGGAACGCGCCGCCGGGGGCGACGAGTCGCAGGGAGGCGTCGACGAAGTCGCCGGACAGCGAGTCCAGCACCAGGTCCATGCCGCGCCCGCCGGTGACCGCCCGGAACTTCTCCTCGAAGTCCAGGCTGCGGGAGTCCGAGATGTGGTCCTCGTCAAAGCCCATGGCGCGCAGGGTGTCCCACTTGCCCCGGCTGGCGGTCGCGAAGACTTCGAGGCCCAGGTGGCGGGCCAGCTGCACCGCGGCCATTCCCACCCCACCGGCGGCGGCGTGCACCAGCACCCGCTGGCCCCGTTTGGCGGCGGCCAGGTCCACCAGCGCGTAGAAGGCGGTGGCGAATACCACCGTGGTGGTGGCGGCCGCGGTGTGCGACCACCCGGCCGGCATCTTGGCGAGCAGGCGCTGGTCGGTCCTGCCGATCGTGCCGGTGCCATCGGGGAACAGACCCATCACCCGGTCGCCGACCGCGAAACGCCCGCTGCCCGGCCCAGTTTCGATGACCACACCAGAGGCCTCGATGCCCATGACGGCATCCGGGTCCGGGTAGAGCCCCAGCGCGATCATCACGTCGCGGAAGTTGGCGGCCAGGGCCGACAGGGCGACCCGAACCTGCCCGGGCGCCAGCGGGGCGTCGGCGTCCGGGATCCGTTCCAGCCGCAGATTCTCGAACGTGCCGTAACTGCTCATGCCGAGTCGCCACGGCCCGTCGGCCGGGGGCACCAGCAGGCCGCCGACTGCGCGAGTGCCATGCACCCGCGCGGTGTACACCGCCCCGTCGCGCAGCAATACCTGCGGCTCGCCGACCGACAACGCCGCTCCGACGGACTCGTCGTCCAACCGGGCATCGGTGTCGACGAGCACGATGCGACCGGGGTGTTCGGTTTGCGCCGAGCGCACCAGTCCCCACACCGCCGCGCCCGCAAGATCGGTGACGTCCTCCCCCGGCAACGCCATCGCGCCGCGGGTCGCCACGACCAGGGTGCCCGCGCCGTCGCGGGCCAGCCAGGACTGCAGCACCGGCAGGACCGCGCGCGTGGCCGCGTAGACATCGGCCACGACATCGTCGACCACCGGCGCCGATTCGAAGACGACCGCCGACGGCTGCGTCTCGGGACCATCTGATTCCGTTGCGCCCCAGAGTGATACCGTCACAGGCTGCACCGACGTCGACCGCTGGGCCGACCAGATGACCTCGAAGAGCCGGTCGGGTCCCGAACTCGAGACCGCCGCCAGCAGCTGCTGGTCGGTCACCGGCCGGGCCACCATCGACGCCACCGAGAGCACCGGCAGCCCCAACCCGTCGGCAAGTTCGATCGACACCGCCGAATCACTCACCGGCACGATCCGTGCGCGCACCGCCGTCGCGCCCGCGGCGTGCAGCGAGACCCGCTGCCAGGAGAATGGCACCAACATCGAACCTTCGGGGAGTTCGTCGCCGTCGGACGCCAAGATCACCGCGTGCAGGGCCGCGTCGAGCATAACCGGGTGGACGCCGAACCCGGCCGCCGAAACCCCCGTGTCCGCGGGCAGGGTCACTTCCGCGAAGACTTCGTCGCCGCGACGCCACATCGAGGTCAGGCCGCGGAACGCGGGGCCGTAGCCGTATCCGCGCTCGGCGAGGCGCTCATAGCCGTCGCCGACGTCGACCGCGGTGGCACCCATCGGTGGCCACACCGACAGGTCCGCGCTCGGCTGCACCTCGCCCGCACGCAGGACGCCCTCGGCGTGCAACGACCAGCCCGAACCCACGTCAGCGCGCGAAAAGACCGACACCGCACGGGCACCCGATTCGTCAGCGCCGCCGACGACGACCTGCACCGCGACCGATCCGGAGCCCGGCAACACCAGCGGCGCCGCCAGATTCAGCTCGTCGACAACGCCGCAGCCCACCTCGTCGCCGGCGCGGATCGCGAGCTCCACGAATCCAGCGCCGGGGAACAGCACCACGCCGCCGACGGCGTGATCCGCCAGCCAGCCCTGCGCACTGGGCGACAACCGGCCCGTCAGTACCACCCCGCCGGACGCCGGCAGTTCCACCACCGCACCGAGCAGGGCGTGCTCGCCGGGCGCGAGCCCCAAACCCGCGGCGTCGACCGTGGCTCCGGCGCCGGAGAGCCAGAACCGCCGGCGCTCGAACGCGTAGGTGGGCAATTCCACGAAATTGGCTTTGCCGATGGCGCGGCGCCAGTCCACGTCCATCCCGGCGACGAATCCCTGCGCGACCGCGTTGGTCAGGGCCAGCGGCTCCGGGCGGTCTTTGCGTAGCGCCGACATGGTGATCACCGGAGCGTCGGGAAGCGATTCTTCGATCGATGCCGTCAACCCGCTGCTGGGACCGACCTCGAGGAAGCGGTTTGCGCCGGCCGAATGCACGAAGCGCACGCTGTCGGCGAACCGCACGGCTTCGCGGATGTGCCGTTTCCAATAGGCCGCCGAAGCGAAGTCGTCGGCCGCCAGCTGTCCGGTGAGGTTCGACACGATCGGTATCGTCGGGCTGCCGATTGCGAGACCGGCGGCGACCGTGCCGAATTCGTCGACCATCGGATCCATCAACGGCGAGTGGAACGCGTGGGACACCGCCAACTGGTGGACACGGCGCCCGTCGGCCCGGAGTTGGCCCGCAATCGCGGACACCTTGTCCTCGACCCCCGAAATGACCACCGACATCGGCCCGTTGACCGCGGCGATGCCGACCCCGGGCACCAGCAGCGGTCGCACCTCATCCTCGGTGGCCTGCACGGCGATCATCGCCCCACCCTCGGGCAGGGCCTGCATGAAACGGCCGCGAGCGGCGACCAGCACCGCCGCGTTTTCCAGCGACAAGACGCCGGCGACGTGCGCGGCCGACAGCTCACCAATCGAGTGGCCCAGCACGAAGTCGGGATGGATGCCCCAGGATTCGAGCAACCGGAACAGGGCGACTTCCACCGCGAACAACGCCGGCTGGGCGAATTCGGTGGTGTTCAAGAGATTTTCGTCGTGGCCCCACATGACTTCGCGCAACGGCCGCAGCAAATGCCGGTCCAACTCGGCCACGACGGTGTTGAACGCCTCGGCGAACACCGGGTAGGCGGCGTGCAAACCCATGCCCATGCCGAGAATTTGGGCGCCCTGGCCGGGGAAGACGAAGACGGTCTTGCCGCCGGGCGTGACCGTGCCCTGGACGACCGCTCCGAGTTCACCGGCGGCCAACTCATCGAGGCCGGCCAGCAACAGCTCGCGATCACCACCCACAACGACGGCGCGATGCTCGAAGTTCGACCGGCCAGCCAACGACCACGCCACATCACCGGCGTCGAGGTCGCCGCGCTGGCGTACGTGCTCGGCCAGCCGTGCGGCCTGGGAACCCAACGCCGACAACGACTTCGCGGATACCACCCACGGAACGAGCGGCGCCGTGGCGCGTTCGGCAACCGGCGCGGCGCCGACGGGCGCGGACTCGATGATCACGTGCGCGTTGGTGCCGCTGATGCCGAATGACGACACGCCGGCCCGCCGCGGATGATCGGCCGTCCAGGGCTGCGACTCGGTCAGCAGCGCCACCGAACCCATCGACCAGTCGACGTGCGGGCTGGGTTCGTCGACGTGCAGCGTCGCCGGCAGCAGGTCGTGGCGCATCGCCAGCACCATCTTGATCACGCCGGCCACGCCGGCGGCGGCCTGCGTGTGACCGATGTTCGACTTGATCGAGCCAAGCAGGAGCGGTTCGGCACGGCCCTGCCCGTAAGTGGCCAACAACGCCTGGGCCTCAATGGGATCGCCCAACGTGGTCCCCGTGCCGTGGCCTTCGACGACGTCGACGTCGGCCGCGGACAGGCCGGCGTTGGCCAGCGCGGCGCGCACCACCCGCTGCTGGGACGGGCCGTTGGGCGCGGTGAGGCCGTTGGAGGCGCCGTCCTGGTTGATCGCCGAACCGCGGACCACCGCCAGCACCGGGTGCCCGAGCCGCTGCGCATCCGACAACCGCTCGACCACCAGCATGCCGCCGCCCTCGGAGAATCCGGTGCCGTCGGCGGCCCCGGCGTACGCCTTGCATCGGCCGTCGGCGGAAAGCCCGCGCATGCGGCTGAATTCCACGAAGATGTCGGGTGTGGCGTTCACGGTGACGCCGCCGGCGAGCGCCAGGTCGCATTCGCCCGAGCGCAGGGACTGCGCCGCCATGTGCAGCGCCACCAGCGACGAGGAACACGCCGTGTCCACCGACACCGCCGGGCCCTCCAGGCCCAGGGCGTACGACACCCGGCCCGACGCCACGCTCGACGACTGCCCGGTCAGGCGGAAGCCCTCCGCGGCCGGGGCGGCGCCCATGCCATAGCCCTGCGTGTAGACCCCGGCGAAGACGCCGGTCGCGCTGCCCCGCAACGCGCCGGGTTCGATTCCGGCCCGCTCCAAGGCTTCCCAGGACAGCTCGAGGAACATCCGCTGCTGCGGGTCCATCGCCAGCGCCTCGCTGGGCGCGATACCGAAGAAGGCGGGGTCGAAGTCCGCGACGCCCTCGACGAACCCGCCGGTGCGGGTGTAACACGTGCCAGGGACGTCGGGGTCCGGGTTGTAGATGCCGGCCAGGTCCCAGCCGCGGTCGGTGGGGAAGTCCGAGAGCACGTCACGCTGCTCGACGAGCATCCGCCACAGATCGTCGGGGGAAGTGACCCCGCCCGGATACCGGCACGCCATGCCGACGATCACGATCGGGTCGTCGCCGACGGCACGGACGGCCGGGGCGGGCGCGACTTCCTGCGGCACTCCCGCGAGTTCGCCCCGAATGTAACCCGCGAGGCCGTTCGGTGTCGGGTAGTCGAAGATGAGGGTGGGTGAAAGGGCAAGCCCGGTCGCGGTTTTCAGCCGGTTGCGCATTTCGACCGCGGTCAGCGAGTCGAAGCCCAAGTCCTGGAACGCCTTGTCCGGGTCGATCGCCTCCGGTGTGGTGTTGCCCAACACGGTGGCGATGTGCGCGCGGACCAGGTCCAGCAGCACGGCGTGTTGTTCGGGTTCGGTCAGGCCGTGCAGCCGATGCGCCAAGGCCGATTTCGATTTGGCGGCGGCCAGTGAGTCGTCGACCTGACGCCGCGCGGGCGCGTTGACCAGTTCGGCGAACATGGGTGGCACTGCGGTGGCGTGGGCGCGCAGCGCGTTCAGGTCGATGCGGGCGGGCGCGAGGAACGGCTCGTCGACGATCAGGGCGGCGTCGAACAATTCCATCGCCTCGTCCGACGACAGAGCCAGGATCCCGTCGCGACCGAGCCGGGCGATGTCGGCGGCGTCCAGCCCACCGGTCATGGCGCTGGCCTGATCCCACAGTCCCCAGCCCAGCGAGATCGCGGGCAACCCGAGAGCCCGGCGGTGCGCGGCCAGCCCGTCGAGGAACGAGTTGGCCGCCGCGTAGTTGGCCTGGCCCGACGACCCCACCAGCCCGGCCATCGACGAAAACATCACGAACGCAGCGAGATCGAGGTCGCGGGTGAGCTCGTGCAGATTCCAGGCCGCATCGACCTTGGCGCGCAACACCGCGTCCACTCGCTCAGCGGTCAAGGATGTGACGACCGCGTCGTCGAGCACGCCCGCGGCATGGATCACCCCGCTCAGCGGATGCTCCGCCGGGATGTCGGCGAGCACCGAGGCCAATGCCGCCCGGTCGGCGGCATCGCACGCGACGGCGCGCACCCGGGCGCCGGCTTGCTCCAATTCGGCGATCAGCTCGGCTGCCCCGGGCGCGTCGGGACCGGTGCGGCTGAGCAACACCATGTTCCGCACACCGTGGTGCGCGACGAGGTGGCGGGCCAGCGTCGAACCCGCCATCCCGGTTCCACCGGTGATGAGCACCGTGCCGGTCGCCAGGGCACCCGGAAGGGTCATGACGACCTTGCCGATGTGGCGGGCCTGGCTCAGGTACCGCAACGCCGCGCGACCGCGCCGGATGTCGAAGGTGGTCACCGGCAACGGCCGTAGCACACCGGCTTCGAAGAGCCCGGCTAACTCGTTCATCCACTGGTGCATCCGGGGACGGCCGGGCTCGAAGAGGTCGAAGGCGCGGTAGCGCACGCCGGGGTATTGCTGGGCGATCACGCCGGGGTCGCGGATGTCGGTCTTGCCCATCTCCAAGAACACGCCGCCGGGAGCCACCAGGCGCAGGGAGGCGTCCACGAAGTCGCCCGCCAGCGAATCGAGCACCACATCCACCCCGCGACCGGCGGTCACGGCCCGGAACTTCTCCTCGAACTCCAGGCTGCGGGAATCCGAGATGTGGTCGTCGTCGAAGCCCATGGCCCGCAACGTGTCCCATTTACCGCGGCTGGCAGTCGCGAAGATCTCGAGACCCAGGTAGCGGCCGAGCTGGACCGCGGCCATGCCGACACCGCCGGCCGCCGCATGCACCAGCACCCGCTGGCCCGGCTTGACATCGGCCAGGTGCACGAAGGCCATGTACGCGGTGGTGAAGACCGCCGAGATCGCGGCGGCCTCGGCGTAGGACCAGTCCGCCGGCATCGGCTGCAGCAGGCGGACATCGCCCGGGACCAGCGTGCCGCTACCGTCGGGGAAAAATCCGTAAACCGAGTCGCCGACGGCGAATTCGTTGACCCCGGGACCGACTTCGACGACCACGCCGGCGCCTTCACCACCGAGCAACGCGTCATGGGTGAACATGCCCAGAGTGATCATGATGTCGCGGAAGTTGGCCGCGATCGCGCGCAGCGCCACCCGCACCTGACCCGGCTCCAGCGGCGCGTCGGCGTTGGGAACCGGCTCCAGCCGCAGGTTTTCAAAGGTGCCGGCGGTGCCGATGCCCAGTCGCCAGGGACCGTCGCCCGGAGGCACCAAAAGGTCGTCGACCGCGCGGCTGGGCCGAACCCGCGCGGTGTAGACCTGGCCGTTGCGCAGCAAGACCTGGGGTTCGCCGGTCGCGAGCGCCGACGCGACCGCCCGATCATCGAGCGGCACATCGGAATCCACCAGGACGATGCGGCCGGGGTGCTCCGTCTGCGCCGAACGCACCAGCCCCCATACGGCCGCGCCGGGCAGGTCGCTGATGTCCTCGCCCGGCAGTCCGACCGCCCCCCGGGTGGCCACGATCAGCACGCCGGAGTCGCGCTCGGTCAGCCATGCCTGTGCGGCGGCCAGCGCCCGGTGGGTGCGCTCGTAGGTTGCGGTGACCGGATCTTGTTCACCGGCAAGGGATTCCAGAATCTCGTGCGGCGGCGCCTGGTCCGTGACGGCCGTTGCGGAGGCCGGCGACCAGGCAACGTCGAACAATCGCTCCGGGCCGGAGCTCGACACCGCCGCACGCAGCTGCCGCTCGCTCACCGGCCGGGCGACCATCGTCCCCACCGACAGCACCGGCAGGCCCAGCCCGTCGGCCAGCTCGATCGAGATGGCGGCGGTGCCGGCACCCGCATGCGGGCCATTGTCGGTCGGTGCGATCCGCACGCGGACCGCGGTCGCGCCCGCGGCATGCAACGACACGTCCTGCCACGAGAACGGCAACATCACTTCGACGGGCTGGCCCGCCGCCTGCTGGGCCATGATGACGGCATGCATCGCCGCGTCGAGCAACGCCGGGTGCACGCCGAAACCGCCGACGCCTCCCGCCGCGTCCGGCAGCCGCACCTCGGCGAACACCTCGTCTCCGCGGGTCCACGTCGCGGTCAAACCACGAAACGCCGGGCCGTACCCGTAGCCGTGCGCCGCGAGCTGGTCGTAGCCGTCGGCGACCTCCACGGCAACCGCGCCCGCGGGCGGCCACACCGACAGATCGGCGCGGGGCTCGATGGACCGCGAACTCAGCACACCCTCCGCGTGACACACCCACGCCGAACCGGCGTCGGCGCGGGAGAACACCGAGACGGCGCGGCGCCCCGATTCTTCGCTGGGACCGACAACGACCTGCACGGCAACGGAACTGGCCGCGGGCAACATCAGGGGCGCCTGCAATGTGAGTTCGTCGACCACCGAGCAGCCGACTTCGTCGCCGGCCCGGATCGCCAACTCGACGAAACCCGCGCCGGGGAACACCGCGGCACCGGAGACGGCGTGATCGGCCAGCCAGCCCTGCAGGCCGGGCGACAGCCGGCCGGTCAGCAGCACCCCGTCCGAGGCCGGCAGTTCGACGACCGCGCTGAGCAATGCGTGCTCGCTGGTCCCGAGCCCCAGCCCGGCGGCGTCGGCCCCGATGCCCTCGCCGGACAGCCAAAACCTGCGCCGGTCAAAGGCGTAGGTGGGCAGTTCCACGAAGCCCGCCCCGGACAAGACGCCACGCCAGTTCACGCTCACACCGGCCGCGAATGCTGCGGCGGCCGACGTGAGGAAGCGCTCGAGGCCGCCGTCATCGCGGCCCAGGGTGGGAACCACGATGGCCTCGGGGTCGCCGGCCGAGTTTTTCAGGCAGTCGTTGGCGCTGCCTTCGATCCCGGCGATCAGCGCGGGGTGCGGGCTCGATTCGATGAACGTGCGGTACCCGTGCTCGCAGGCGGCGCGCACCGCCTGGTCGAACTGCACGGTCTGCCGAATGTTGCGGTACCAGTAGGCCGCGTCCAAACCGGCTGTGTCCAAACGGCTTCCGGTCACGGTGGAGAAGAAGGCGACACGCGAGGAACGGGGCTCGATACCGGCCAGGGCCTCGGCCAGCTCGTCGCGAATGGCCTCGACCTCGACCGAGTGCGACGCGTAGTCCACGTCGATCCGGCGGGTGCGCAGCTCCAGGTCCACGCAGAAACCGGCGAGTTCGTCGAGCGCGGCCACTTCGCCCGACACGACCACCGCCGAGGGGCCGTTGACGGCGGCGATGCTGACACGGTTGCCGTAGGGCGCCAACAACTCCCGTGCGCGTTCGGTGCTGCACGCGATGGACAGCATGCCTCCGGAGTGGGCCATCGACCGCAACAACTTGCTGCGCAGCGTGACCACCTGAGCGGCGTCGCGCAGCGACAGCGCGCCGGCGACGAACGCGGCGGCGATCTCTCCCTGCGAATGGCCGATCACCGCGTCGGGGCTGACGCCGACCGACTTCCACAGTTCGGCCAGCGACACCATCACCGCGAACAGCACCGGCTGCACGACGTCCACCCGGTCCAAGCCCGGGGCGTCCGCGTTGCCGCGCAGCACGTCGATCAGCGACCAGTCGACGAATTCCGCGAAGACTTCCGCGCACGCGTCGATCTGGTGCGCGAATACCGGTGCGGTGTCGAGCAATTCGATCCCCATACCCAGCCATTGCGAGCCTTGGCCGGGGAACACGAAGACGTTCTTGCCCGCGGGTGGCGCGCTGCCCTGGATGACCGAACCGGCCGGGTCCTGAATATCTGAGGCGGTCAACTCGTCGAGCCCGGCCAGCAATCGATCCCGATCGGCACCGACGACGACGGCCCGGTGCTCGAAGGTGGCGCGGCCGGCCAACGACCAGGCCACGTCGGCGACGTCGATCTCGTCGTGGCCGCGCAGGTGCCCGGCCAACCGGGCGGCCTGAGACCTCAACGCCGACAGTGACTTTGCCGACAACGCCCACGGCACCGTCGCGGGCTTCGGGCGGTCGGTCAGCGGCTCGGGCGCCGGGACCGCCTCGATGATCACGTGTGCGTTGGTGCCGCTGATCCCGAACGACGACACCCCGGCCCGTTGTACGTGGCGATTCGCGGGCCAGGGCCGCGCCTCGGTCAGCAACGAGACCGATCCCGCCGACCAATCGACGTGCGGGCTGGGCACGTCCACATGCAGTGTCGCCGGCAGCATTTCGTGACGCATGGCCTGGACCATCTTGATCACGCCCGCCACGCCCGCGGCGGCCTGGGTATGGCCCATGTTCGACTTGATCGAGCCCAGCCACAGGGGCTCGGGCCGGTCCTGGCCGTACGTCGCCAACAACGCCTGGGCCTCGATGGGGTCGCCCAGCGTGGTGCCTGTTCCGTGGCCTTCCACCACGTCGACGTCTGCCGTCGACAGGCCGGCATTGGCCAGCGCCGCCCGCACCACCCGCTGCTGCGAGGGGCCGTTGGGCGCGGTCAGCCCGTTCGATGCGCCGTCCTGATTGACCGCCGAGCCGCGCACCAGCGCCAGCACCGGATGGCCCAACCGCCTGGCATCCGAGAGCCGCTCGACGACGAGCATCGCCCCGCCCTCCGACCAGCCGACTCCGTCGGCAGCCCCGGCGTACGCCTTGGACCGGCCGTCGGGGGCCAGCCCTCGGTGGCGGCTGAACTCGACGAAGACCGTCGGGGTGGCGTTGACGGTCGCGCCCCCGGCCAGCGCCAGATCGCACTCCCCCGAGCGCAACGACTGAACCGCCATGTGCAACGCGACCAACGACGACGAACACGCCGTGTCCACCGACACCGCCGGGCCCTCGAGTCCCAGCACATACGACACCCGACCGGAGGCGACGCTGGAGGTCATGCCGGTCAGGCGGTAGCCCTCGATCTCCTCGGCGAGCATGCCGTAGCCCTGGACGATAAGCCCGGCGAACACCCCGGTCGCGCTGCCCCGCAGCCCGCTCGGGTCGATGCCGCCCCGTTCCAAGGCCTCCCAAGACAGTTCCAGCAGCATCCGATGTTGCGGGTCCATCGCGAGTGCCTCGCTCGGAGCGATGCCGAAAAAGGCCGGATCGAAGTCGGCGACACCGTCCACGAAACCGCCGGTCCGCGCATAGGTCTTGTGGCGGGCGTCGGGGTCCGGGTCGTACAGGCTCGCCAGGTCCCAGCCGCGATCGTTGGGGAAATCGGTGATCACATCGCGGCCGTCGGCCACCATCTGCCACAGGTCTTCTGGTGTCTCGACTCCGCCGGGGAAGCGGCAGGACATACCGACGATCGCGATCGGCTCGCTCGACCGCTCCAGCAGCGCACGGTTGGTGCGTTTCAGGCGCTCGACCTGGACCAGCGCTTTGCGCAGCGCTTCGGTCGCATGCTGGAGTTGATCCACCATCACTACCTCTCGCCTAACTTGGCCGTCAGCTGCCCCGATGCGACTCTCGCCGAGTCACGGAATTTGCTGCACGATGCGATGCCGTGCCGCTCTCCGGCCCAAGAATGTCGCTGGTGAGTATGGCCAACTCTGACGGTATTTCAAAACGCCCGATGCTCCCGACTGCTACGGGAGAACCGGCATCGGCGTGAGGCACGCCTTGTCCAAGGGGATCCGGAACGCGCCGTTGCGCCCGCGGGTGCCGGGGCATCTCACGACCCCGGTACGCCGGGATACAACTGACGCGCCGTCCATGGCGCGACTGTACCCGGCTATGCATCGGCAGTGGTCAGGACGGCTCAGACGCCCACCCGGCGCCAGCCGTCGGCCGCCCGGGCGGCCCTGATCAGCAGGTCGCACAGTTCGCGCAGTTCGGTCGCCTGCGCTCCCTCGTCGAGGGCGGTGGCGACATCCTCCGCCGCGCACCGCACCTGGTAGACCCGGTCGGACAGGTCGGCGGCGTCGTCGGCCGAAAGGACCACCGCGTCGGGAGGCAAGGCCAGCGAGGCGCCGGCACCGCCCCGGGTCAACGAGGCGCGTTGTTCGTACGCCCGCTGCCGGCACGACTGGCGGCAGTACTGGCGGCGGCGTCCCATCCCGGCGTCGGACACGTCTCGACCGCACCAACGGCACGGCTGCGGGCGGGGACGGCGGCTCACGCCTGCCGACTTTAGTCGGGATTGCGCGGCGATCCCGGTATCATTGAAGGTCGCGTCGCGTACGCCGGCCACCCGACCGGGGAACTACGCAGACCGCCGCAACGTTTGCCAAGCGGACAGAATTGCATTACAGCAGCCCGAAGTTCAGTAGACCTAGAGGAGTAGCAACATGGCTGATCGCGTCCTTAGAGGCAGTCGCCTCGGAGCCGTGAGCTACGAGACCGACCGCAATCACGACCTCGCCCCACGTCAGCTCGCGAAGTACCGCACCGAGAACGGCGAAGAGTTCGAGGTCCCTTTCGCCGACGACGCTGAAATTCCCGGCACGTGGCTGTGCCGCAACGGCTTGGAAGGCACCCTGATCGAGGGCGACCTGCCCGAGCCGAAGAAGGTGAAGCCCCCGCGCACGCACTGGGACATGTTGCTGGAGCGGCGCAGCGTCGAAGAGCTCGAAGAGCTGCTCAAGGAGCGGCTCGAAATCATCCGGACACGCCGCCGCGGCTGACCTCAGACCGCTTTAGCTGCGGTTGTCGGCGCGCTGGGTGCCGGCGCGGGTCTTGCGGCCCTCGATGCCCCATCGGGTGACCTTCATCAGCGCCTCGCGGATGTTCGATCCGCTCATCTTGGAGACGCCGAGTTCGCGCTCGGTGAAGGTGATCGGCACCTCGACGATGACGAACCCGCTGCACACGGTGCGCCAGGTCAGGTCGATCTGGAAGCAGTAGCCCTTGGAGTCCACCGCCTCGAGACCGATCGCCTCGAGGACTTCCCGCCGGTAGGCGCGGTAGCCGGCGGTGATGTCGTGGACACCGATCCCCAGCGCGAGCCGCGCGTAGGTGTTGGCCGTCCAGGACAGCGCCCAGCGCCGCCATGGCCAGTTCCGCACCGACCCGCCCTCGACGTAGCGGGATCCGATGGCCAGGTCGGCTCCGGCGTCGACCGCGTCCAGCAGACGGTGAAGCTGCTCGGGCGCGTGGCTGCCGTCGGCATCCATCTCGACCAGCACCGAGTAGTCGCGGCTCAGACCCCACGCGAAGCCCGCCAGGTACGCCGCGCCCAGGCCGTCCTTGGCGGTGCGGTGCATCACGTGGGTGCGGCCCGCGTCGGCGGCCGCCAGCTCCTCGGCGAGCTCGCCGGTGCCGTCCGGGCTGCTGTCGTCGACGATCAGCAGGTGGACGTGGGGGCACGCGTCCTTCAGCCGCCGGTGGATGACCGGCAGGTTCTCCCGCTCGTTGTAGGTGGGGATGATCACCAGGACACGCTCGCTGGGACGATTCCCCGGGCCGCGGGGCGCCGGCTGGCCGGTGGTCATGTAGCTCCTCTGTGTCGCCCGAAATTACGCGACGGTCGTCGGCCGCCCTCGTGGAGCGGAGTGTAGTCACCGCCGTCGCCCGGCGGCGCCTGGTCCCCGCCCTCGGCGGGCGGACTGTCCTCGTCAAGCGGGGCTTCACCCGAGGGCGCACCGGTGTCTGGGGATTCGTTCGGGGCCTCGGACCTCCGACGAACCGGACGCGCGAACCAACCATTCTGCCGTATCCCGGCCAGGATCGCCCCCGCGGCCACCGCGACCAGGAGCCATTGCAGGATGGGACCCCAGCGGGTCGCCGGCGTCAGTTTTGTCTTCAGGCGCACCTGTATGTCCAGGTAATCGGGCTGGAAGAAGTCGGTGCGCACCAGCTCGGCGCCGTCGGGGGCGATCACGGCGCTGATCCCGGTGGTGCCCGCGACCAGCACATAACGATCGTGCTCGACGGCCCGCACCTTGGCGAAGCCCAGCTGTTGTTCGCTCATCGTCTTGTTGAAGGTGGCGTTGTTGCTCGGCACGGCCAACAATTGGGCGCCATTCAGGACGGCTTTGCGCGGGACGCGGTCGAAGATCACTTCCCAGCAGGTGGCCACCCCGATCGGCACCCCGGCGATGTGCACGACGTCGCTGCCCGGGCGGGGCACCATGTTCCCGGCTCGGTTGGCGTAGCCGGATAGGTGCTTGAACAGCCACGGCATCGGCAGGTATTCGCCGAACGGCTGCACGATCTCTTTGTCGTGCCGATCGGCGGGCCCCGTCGACGGATTCCACACGATCATCGTGTTGGTGTATTGGGGGTTCTCCGGTGGGCTGCCGGGCAGCTCCGAGACCGTGCCGATCAGGATCGGCGCGCCGATCGCGGTCGCCGCCTGTGAGATTTCCAGCGCGGCGTCGACGTTGGCCAGGGGGTCGATGTCGGAGGAGTCCTCCGGCCAGATGACGAACTGGGGTTGTGGCGCCTGCCCCGCGCGCACATCCTCCGCCAGCCGCAGCGTCTCGCGGACGTGGTTGTCGAGGACCGCCCGGCGTTGCGCGTTGAAGTCGAGCCCGAGTCGCGGCACGTTGCCCTGCACCAGGGCGACGGTGACCGAGGGCTCGCCGCCCGACCCGGTGCCGGCGTGCCGAACCTGCGGCCAGACGACGACGGATGCGAAGAGCACCAGGCAGATGCAGACGCCGGGCAGCACCACCGCAGGCGGTGCCGCATCGGCGTTGGCCGCCTCCTCTTCGCCGGCACCGCGGTGCGCCCGGTTGCCGGTGCGCCACCACTTGACGATTTCCAGTTCGATCGCGGTCGCGCTGAACCCGATCAGCACGATCGCCAACGAGAGCAGCGCGGGCCCCCCTAGCTTGGCCAACGGCAGGAACGGGCCCTGCGCTTGTCCGAATGCCACCACTCCCCACGGGAAGCCGCCGAACGGGACGATCGATTTCAACCATTCCTGGGCCGCCCACACCAGCGCGAACCAGACGGGCCAGCCCGGCAGCCCGCGCACGAGCACGGCGCACAGGCCGAATAGCGCGGGAAACAGCGCACACGTCATCGCCAGCACCATCCAGGGCACGGCGCCGACGAGCGTGCTGACCCAGGGCAGCAGCGGAAGATAGAACGCCAGCCCGAACAGGAACCCGTAGCCCAGACCACCGGCCGGAGTTGTTGCCGGATGCTTGAGCACCCAGGCCAGCAGCGAGGCCGCAACGACCGCGGCCCACCACCAATTCAGCGACGGGAAGCTGGTGAACAGCAGAACGCCGCCCCCGATGGCGCACGCCAACCGGGTCAGCCGCGGCAGCATGGCCGCCCGGACGCCGGGCAGCCGCGCGAGCGTTCCCGCCCCCAGCGCCGCGAGCGCCGGCCGCAGTCGGTGCGTGAGCGGCACGGCGCCCGGTTCCGCGGCGGCGTCACCGGCCCCGGACTCCGGGGCGATGTCGGCGGGATCGTCGTCGCGATCCGATTCGGCTTCGTCGCCGATCGGGTCGGTGTCCGGGGGGACCGCCAGGTCGCCGGCCGCCGGGTCGGGCTCGTCGGCTGGGCCGGGGCGGTCTTTCCGGCCGAACCATTCCCTAGCCATGGATGACAGCGCCCCGATGCACCGTTCGCCGGCACCGCGGCAAGGCGTCGGTCGGGCCCAGGCGCGGCAAGGCCGGGACCCGGGCGCGCGGGTCCGTCGACCAGCGCTGAACGGCGTCGCGGGGCGCGTGGACCTCCAGGGCCGCGGCGTCCCAGACGGCGAAGGAGGCCAGCGCGCCCGGCACCAGGGTTCCCGTCCTGCCGTCGTCGATGCCGGCGGCGCGCCAGCCGCCGCGGGTCGCGGCGGCGAACGCCGCCCGCGCGGAGACCCCGCTGCCCGGCGTGTGGTGGTTGACCGCCGCGCGCACGCTCGCCCACGGGTCGAGGCCCGTGACTGGCGCATCGGAACCAAGCGCGAGGGGCACGCCTTGCGATGCTAACAGCGCAAACGGATTGAGCCGACGGCCTCGTTCGGCGCCGAGACGCCGCGCGTACATGCCGTCGGCGCCGCCCCACAGCGCGTCGAAGTTGGGCTGCACGCTGGCGATCACGCCCCATTGCCCGAGGCGGCCGGCCTGCTCGGCGGTGACCATTTCAAGGTGCTCCAACCGGTGCCCGCACCGGGCGACGGCCACCGCCCCGAGGTCGGCGACGACCCGTTCGAGGGCCGTCACCACCGCCGACACCGCGGCATCGCCGATGACATGGAAGCCGGCGGTCACCTCGGCCTCGGTGCACGCGCGCAGGTGCGCCTCGACGAGGTCGGGGTCGAGGTAGCAGGTGCCGAACCGGTCCGCGGCGTCGGCGTAGGGCTCGTGCAGCCAGGCGGTGCGGGACCCGAGCGCGCCGTCGACGAACAGGTCGCCGGCCAGCCCGCGGGCTCCGGTCTCCTCGATGAGCGCGCGCGCCCGTGCCGTGGTGCTCACGGCCTCACCCCAGTAGCCGGTCACCTCGACGCCCTGATCGAGCGACCGCAGCCGCAGCCAGTCGTCGAGGCCGCCGATCTCGGGTCCGGCGCATTCGTGCACCGCGACGATGCCCGCCGCCGCGGCGGCCCGCAGGGCGGCGGTGCGGGCTTCGGTCAGCTGTTCGGGAATGAGCTGGTCGCGGGCGGCGGCGCGGACCAGATGGTGCGCGTCGGCGGTGAGCGGCCGGTCGGGATGGAAGCCGCCGGCCGCCGGCAGGTCCGCGATGCGCTGGCGCAGGGCCGTCGAGGCCAGCGCGGAGTGGACGTCGACTCTGGACAGGTAGGCGGGCCGGTCACCCAGGACGGCGTCGAGGTCGGCGGTGGTTGGCGCGCTGTTCTCGGGCCACGAGGACTCGTCCCACCCGTGGCCCCAGACGGGAAGGCCCGGGTGGGCCGCCGCGTAATCGGCCACCAGCTGGAGGCACTGCTCTCTCGAGCCGGCCGCGCGCAGGTCGAGGCCGCTGAGCGTCAGGCCGGTGGCGGTGAGGTGGATGTGGCTGTCCACGAATCCCGGCGCCACAAAACCGCCGTCCACGTCGTCGATGTCAGCGTCGGGAAACAGGCCGCGGCCGACGTCGTCGCTGCCCAGCCAGGCGATGACGTCGCCTCGCACCGCCATGGCGGTGGCGTCCGGATGGCTCGGGCTGTGCACCCGGCCATTGACCAACAGCGTGGTGGGCGTGTGGCTCACAGGGCAAAACTACGTGGGCTTCGGGGCGGGGCGATCAGTCCCAGGCGGGCCGGCCCGGGAATCCGCCGCGCACCGGCTCGTTCTCGAGGGCGGCCGGGCGGTAGTCCCGGACGTCGACGACCTCGCCGTCGATGTAGCCGTCTTGCGCGGGGCCGCCGGTCTGACGCGCGCCGGCGCCGAACAGAGTCGTGTCGGCGAGCAGCGGCATGCGCCGCCGCAGTCCGCGCATCGCGATCGCGGCCAAACCGGGCCCGACGGCCGACCGTACGGATCGCACCATCAGCAACAGCCCCAGCGCCGTTGTCACGAGGCCGGGTACCAAGACCAGCAGGGTGGCCAGCGAGACCAGCGTCCCGTCCCGCACCGCGGTGCGCGGCTCTGCGAGACCGGAGCGGAGGTCGCCGACCTGGCGCAGCAGGTGCGAGCCCATCATCGGCACCAGGAGGCCCCATCCGAGCAGGAAGGTGCCCGCCAATGCCAGCAGCGTCCAACCCCACCCGATCATCGAGACCAGGGCGATGATCGCCGCCAGCTCGACGACGGCGTAGCCGAGAAACAGCCGTGACAGCATGTCAGGGCAACGTTCGCCGACCGCGTCGAAGTTCCCATGGTGGTGTCCGGGGCGATTGCAGTTAGATGACGCTATGACCACGATTGAGATCGACACGCCCGACGGACCGATCGACGCGCTGCTGGACCTTCCCTCGGGTCAGGGCCCGTGGCCGGGCGTCGTCGTGATTCATGACGCGTTCGGATACGGCAGGGATAAGGAGTCGACGAACAAGCGCATCGCCCAGGCCGGCTATGTGGCGATCACCCCCAACATGTACGCGCGGGGCGGCCGGATGCGCTGCATCACCCGGGTGATGAAGGAGCTGCAGACGCAGCGCGGCCGCGCCCTATCGGACATCCTGGCGGCGCGCGATCACCTGAAAGCCATGCCGGAATGTTCCGGCCAGGTCGGCATCGCGGGGTTCTGCATGGGCGGCCAGTTCGCATTGGTCATGTCTCCCAAGGGTTTCGGGGCTTCCGCCCCGTTCTACGGCGCTCCCCTGCCCCGCAACCTCGACAAGACGCTGGACGGGGCGTGCCCGATCGTGGCCAGTTTCGGCGCCAAGGACCCGCTGGGACGGGGCGCGCCCGAGAAGCTGCGCGAGACCATCGCCAGGAAGAACATCACTGCCGATGTGAAGGTCTATCCCGGTGTGGGGCATAGCTTTGCCAACGACCTGCCGGCCCAGCCACTGCTGCGGATCACCGGTTTCGGCTACGACGAGGCGGCCACGGAGGACGCTTGGCGCCGGGTGTTCGCGTTCTTCGGCGAGCACTTGGCGGCGGGCGCGACGACGTAGCTGCGTCAGTTGAGCTTTCGCGACAAGACCGTCGCGAACGTGTGCGTGTCTCCGGGCCAGCGCGCCGACACGTAGTCGCCGTCGTCGACGACGAACGCGGGCCGCGGGTCGGTCGCGGTGTCGCGCGCCATGCCGGAGGTCTTGCGCCGCCAGTCCGGTGAACCGCGCACCACGTCGCGAAAGTCCGCCGGATCTTCAAGCGCACGAGTCACTTCCGCCTGCACCGACATGTACCCTTCCGCCTGGCCGGGTTCCTCGGTGTAGGTGCGGTAGTAGTCTCGGTCCCAGAACCGGGTGACACGCGTCAACCGCCACGCCAGGCGCTCCATCGCCCACGTCAGGGCCGTGGTCTGGTGCCCGTAGAGCACCGAGCGGCCCGTCTCGGGGTCGACGCTGCGCGCCGCGAGCAGCACGCCGTGACAGATGGCGCCGACGACCATGCCGCGTTTGAAGGCGTCCACCACAAGCCGATGCAGGATGTGGCTGTCGACGTAGCTGCGCATTCCGCGGGCCCGATGCCCGCCGGGCAGCAGCAGCGCGTCGATGCCGTCGAGGGTGGCCTGGGCCCACGCGACCGGGCGCTGAAACTCGTTTGACGCCAACATGTCCCGATAGGCGCCGCGCCCGGCCTTGTTCGCCCGCAGCATCAGACCGATGACGGGAATGGCCCCCAGCACCGGCAGGGCGGACCAGAGGTCCAGGCCACGGCCGCTCACCATGATGTCGTCCGCCGCGCCGGGCGTTCCGCTCTCGGTGGCGAACACCACCCGATGCCCGTCGTCGGTCAGGACGCGCCAACTGACCGCGACCTCGGTCGGGTCGAAGTCGCGGTCCGGGATCGGGACGAGAACGGTGCCCATGGCCCTTACGTCGGGGACACCCTGAGTTCGAGGCCGACGTTGTTCTCCATGCCGCCGCGCAGCTTGCTGAAGAGGTTGAAGACCTTACCGAGGATGCCGTAGCGCTTGCCGATGGCGTCGTACACGGCGCCGGTCTGCGACTTGTCGAGGATGGCGGCGGTGCCTTCGACGGCCTCGCTGGTCGGTTTGCCCTGCATGGTACAAGTGGCCAGCGTTACCCGCGGAGTGTTGCGGATCCGCTTGACCTTCCACGACTTTTCTCCGGTGATCACCAGCAGCCGATCCTGGTCGGCGGCGGCCCAGATCGGCGTCGGCTTGGGCTTGCCGTCCTTGGTGAACGTGGTCAGCAGGATGTATTGCGCCTTGGCGAGATCGGCGAAGGTGGGTGTCACGGTGTCAACCTACGCCCCGTAGCCCGCCCGTGCCGAGTGTGCGGCTAGCCGCACGTTCGCTGCCGAGTGTGCGGCTAGCCGCACACTCGCGTCAGGGGTCAGCCCTCCAGGTCGCCCTCGGTTTCCAGCAGCGCCTGGCGCAGGCCGTCGAGGGTCTCCGGTTGCGGCTGTTCCCACATGCCGCGGCCGGCGGCCTCCAGCAGTCGTTCGGCCATGCCGTGCAGCGCCCAGGGGTTGGATTCGGCCATGAACTTCCGGTTCTCGGGATCCAGCACGTAGCTCTGGGTGAGCTGCTCATACATCCAGTCCGCCATCACGCCCGCGGTCGCGTCATAGCCGAACAGGTAATCCACCGTCGCCGCCATCTCGAACGCACCCTTGTAGCCGTGCCGGCGCATCGCCGCCATCCAGCGCGGATTGACCACTCGGGCGCGAAACACCCGGGTGGTCTCCTCAGAGAGCGTTCGGGTGCGGATCGCATCCGGTCTGGTGTTGTCGCCGATATAGGCTGCGGGCGCCTGCCCGGTCAACGCCCGCACCGTGGCCACCATCCCACCGTGGTATTGGAAATAGTCGTCCGAGTCGGCGATGTCGTGTTCCCTGGTGTCGGTGTTCTTGGCGGCCACCGCGATCCGCCGGTACTGACGATTCATGTCGTCGACCGCCTCGCGGCCATCCAGGTCGCGGCCGTAGGCGAAGCCACCCCACGCGGTGTACACCTGCGCCAGGTCGGCGTCGTCGCGCCAGTTGCGGCTGTCGATCAGCTGTAGCAACCCGGCGCCGTAAGTTCCCGGCTTGGAGCCGAAAATCCTTGTCGTGGAGCGGCGCTGGTCGCCGTGCTGCGCCAGGTCGGCCTGCGCGTGCGCCCGCACGTAGTTGTCGTCGGCCGGCTCGTCGAGCCCGGCGACCAGCCGCACCGCGTCGTCGAGCATCGTCACCACGTGCGGGAAGGCGTCGCGGAAGAACCCGGAGATCCGCACGGTCACGTCGATGCGCGGACGGCCCAGCTCGGCGAGCGGTATGGCGGTGAGGTCGACGACGCGCCGCGACGCGTCATCCCAAACCGGCCGGACTCCCAGCAGCGCAAGCACTTCGGCGATGTCGTCGCCTGCGGTGCGCATCGCCGAGGTGCCCCACACCGAGAGCCCCACCGACTGCGGCCATTGCCCATGGTCGTCGCGGTAGCGGGTCAGCAGCGAATCCGCCAGCGCCACGCCGGCCTCCCAGGCCAGCCGCGAGGGCACCGCCTTGGGGTCGACGGAGTAGAAGTTGCGGCCGGTGGGCAGCACGTTGACCAGACCGCGCAGTGGTGAGCCCGACGGGCCGGCCGGGATGAAGTGGCCGTCCAACGCGTCGAGCACCTGGTCGATCTCGGCCGCGGTGCCGGCCAGGCGGGGCACCACCTCGGTGGCGGCGAACCGGAGCACCGCCGCGATCTCGCGGTTGTCGGTGATGCGGTCGGCGGCGTCGGGCTCCCAGCCGCTGGCCTGCAGCGCCGCGATGAGTCCGCGGGCCGCTGCCTCGGCCGAGTCGACCGATGCGCGTTCGTCGGTACCGTCCTCCGCAAGGCCCAGCGCCTGCCGCAATCCCGGGATGGCCTGCTCTCCCCCGAACAGCTGGCGGGCGCGAAGGATCGCCAGCACAAGGTCGAGTTCGGTTTCCCCCGAAGGCTTTTGGCCCAGTACATGCAGTCCGTCACGGATCTGCACGTCCTTGATCTCGCAGAGCCAGCCGTCGACATGCAGCAGCATGTCGTCGAACGAATCCTCGGGGGGCCGCTCAGTCAGCCCGAGATCGTGGTCCATCTTGGCGGCCCGGATCAGGGTCCAGATCTGTTGGCGGATGGCGGGCAGCTTGCCGGGGTCGAGCGCGGCGACGTTCGCGTGCTCGTCGAGCAATTGCTCCAGCCGGGCGATGTCGCCGTAGGTTTCGGCGCGCGCCATCGGCGGAATGAGATGGTCGACCAGGACCGCGTGCGCCCGCCGCTTGGCCTGGGTGCCCTCACCCGGATCGTTCACCAGGAAGGGGTAAATCAGGGGCAGGTTGCCCAGCGCGGCGTCGGATCCGCAGGCGGCCGACATGCCCAACGTCTTGCCGGGCAGCCATTCCAGGTTGCCGTGCTTGCCCAGGTGCACCACGGCGTGCGAACCGAACCCGGCGTCGAGCCAGTGGTAGGCGGCCAGGTAGTGGTGGCTGGGTGGCAGGTCGGGGTCGTGGTAGATCGCCACCGGGTTCTCGCCGAAACCGCGGGGCGGCTGCACCATCAGCACCAGGTTGCCGGCTTGCATTGCGGCGATGACGATTTCACCGTCGGGGTCTCGTGTGCGATCGACGAAGAGGTCCCCGGGCGGCGGGCCCCAATGCCGTGTCACCGCGTCGGTCAGATCGGCGGGCAGGGTGGCGAACCAGTCCCGATAGTCCTTGGCGGACAGGCGGATCGGGTTGCCCGCCAATTGCCCGTCGGTGAGCCAGTCGGGGTCCTGACCCCCCCGTTCGATCAAGGCGTGGATCAGGGCGTCGCCGTCGTCGGCGTCGACGCCGGGGATTTCGCCCACCTGGTACCCGCGCGCGCGCATCGCGCGCAGCAGCGCGACCGCGCTGGCGGGCGTGTCCAGCCCCACCGCGTTCCCGATCCGCGCGTGCTTGGTCGGATAGGCCGAGAACACCAGGGCTACTCGTTTGTCGGCCGGGGCGACGTGGCGCAGCCGCGCGTGCCGGACTGCCAGCCCCGCGACCCGTGCGCACCGCTCCGGGTCGGCAACGTAGGAGATCAGGCCGTCGTCGTCGATCTCCTTGAAGGAGAACGGGACCGTGATGATGCGGCCGTCGAACTCGGGCACCGCCACCTGGGTGGCCACATCGAGCGGGCTCAGCCCGTCGTCGTTTTCGCTCCACTGGGCCCGAGAGCTGGTTAGGCACAGTCCCTGCAGGATCGGAATGTCCAGGGCCGCAAGGTGTTCGACGTTCCAGCTGTCGTCGTCGCCACCGGCGGACGCCGTGGCCGGCTTCAGTCCCCCGGCAGCCAGGACGGTGACCACCATGGCGTCGGCGTCCCCCAGCCGTTGCAGCAGTTCGGGTTCGGCGGTCCGCAGCGACGCACAGTAGACCGGCAGCGGCCGCGCGCCGGCGTCCTCGATGGCCCGGCACAGCGCCTCGACGTAGCCGGTGTTGCCGGCTAGCTGCTGCGCGCGGTAGTACAGGACGGCGATCGTGGGGCCGTCGGACTCACTGGTGTGTGACCGCTCCAGCTCGCCCCAGGTCGGTGTCACGACGGGCGGGCTGAACCCGAACCCCGTCATCAGCACGGTGTCGGACAGGAAGGCGTGCAGCTGGCGGAGGTTCTCGACGCCGCCGTGCGCCAGATAGATGTGCGCCTGCACCGCGATGCCGGCGGCGAGCGTGGACAGCCCGGTCAGCTCGGCGTCGGCGGCCTGCTCACCGCTGACCAACACGGTGGGCACGCCGCTGGCGACCACGCTGTCGATCCCCCTCTGCCAGGCGCGGTAACCGCCGAGGATGCGAACCACCACGATCGCCGCGCCGGCCAGCAGTTCCGGCAGTTCGCTTTCATCCAGGCGCGAAGGGTTGGCCCACCGATAATTTCGTCCGCTGGCGCGGGCGCTGATCAGGTCCGTGTCGGACGTCGACAGCAAAAGGATGGTCGGCTCAGCCACCCCTCATTCGTACCGTAGGGTCGCCGCGATCCGGTCGGCGACCTCTCCGGCGACCCGCAGCGCCTCGTCGCTCTTACCCGGCTCGTAGCGATCCGCGGCGGCGTCGTAGTCGGCGCCCGCGATGGACCCGTGGTCGGCCGCCAGCTCCACCAACTCCACCGGCCAGCCGGCCCGTCGCAAGGCGGCGGCGAAGTCCCTGCTGGCCGTCACCGGGACGACATCGTCGGCCAGGCCGTGCAGCAACGTGAAGGGTGTGCCGCCGCCCTCCGGCGTCAACGCCCCGGTCGGCACCCGGCCGGTGAGCGGGTCGGGCACCATGAAAGCCCCGGCGAGGCAGACGGTGTGCGCCAAGGGGACGTCGCCGCGAAGCGTCAGGCCCGCCGCGGCGCACCCACCCATGGACCACCCGACCAGCACGATGCCGTCGGGGTCGCCGGCACGTTCCCGGGTGAAGTCGAGCGACCGCAGCAGGTCTGCGCGCCCGCCGTCGTCGGCGTGGGAGTTCCAGTCCGGTGCGACCGCCGCCGCGCCACGTTCGGCGAGCAGGCGGGCGAGCGGACCGAAGGCCGCGCGCGCGTCGGTCTGCATGCCGTGCCATAACAGGACCGTGGGGCGAGTGGAGTCGCCGTAGACATCAGCCAAGCGGCCCGGGGCGTATTCGACCGTCTGCATGCGGACGAGGGTGCCCCGGATCCCGAGACCCCAATCGTGAGGCGGACCAGGCCCGTACCGTGGACGCGTGCCCAGATCCCGCGACACCGACGCATGCCCGGGTGCGCTACAGGTGCACCGGGCCGCCGACGGCGCCCTGGCGCGGATCCGGCTGCCCGGCGGCGTGCTGACGGCCGCCCAGCTCGCCGCGCTGGCACGGGTGGCCACCGAATTCGGTTCGGCGACGCTCGAGCTCACCGCGCGCGGCAACGTGCAGCTGCGCGGGATCACCGATGTGACGGCGGCGGCCGAGGCCATCGCCGACGCGGGGCTGTTGCCCTCGGCGACCCACGAGCGGGTACGCAACATCGTCGCTTCGCCGCTATCCGGCCGGGCTGGCGGGACTGTCGACGTGCGTCCGTGGATCACCGAGCTGGACGAGGCGATCCGCGCCGAGCCGAGCCTGGTCGAGCTGGGCGGGCGCTTTTGGTTCAGCCTCGACGACGGGCGCGCCGACGTTTCCGGCCTGTGCGCCGACGTCGGTGTGCACGCGCTTCCCGATGGCTGGGCGTTGTTGCTCGCCGGACGCGACACCGGCGTCCGGCTGACGGCCGGCGAGGTGATCGAGACGCTGGTCATGATCGCGACACGTTTCGCGGCGACACGTGGAAGCGCTTGGCGTGTCAAGGAATTGGACGACATCGAAAGCCTGTTGCCCGGCGCGGAACTGGGCGCCGTCGCCTTTCCCGCGGTCACCAGGCCGCCGGTGGGCTGGATCAACCAGGACTGGCCCGGCCAAGAAGGCAGGGTGGCGCTCGGCGCCGCGGTGCCGCTCGGGGTGCTGTCCGCGCGGGTCGCGGAATTCCTGGCGGCGATCGAGGCGCCGCTGGTGATCACACCCTGGCGCTCGGTGCTGGTGTGCGATCTCGACGAGGGCATCGCCGACGTCGCGCTGCGGGTGCTGGCCCCGCTGGGTCTGGTGTTCGACGAGAACTCCCCCTGGCTGAACGTCAGCGCCTGCACCGGCAGCCCCGGATGCGCGCATTCGCTGGCCGATGTCCGGGCCGACGCGGCCGCGGCGCTGGGCGGGGATGCGGGAGTGCATCGCCATTTCGTCGGCTGCGACCGCGCGTGCGGCAGCCCGCTGACCGGCGAGGTGCTGCTGGCGACTGGCGACGGATACCGCCAGCTACGCGGTGACCGCAAGCGCGGCGAAGCCGGGCGAAGCGGGTCGCCGCCAGGACCTTAGGGTAAGCGGGTGCTCGACTACATCCGCGACGCAGCTGAGATCTATCGGCAGTCGTTCGCGGCCATTCGGGCCGAAGCCGACCTGGCCCGCTTCCCGGACGACATCGCGCGGGTGGTGGTGCGCTTGATCCACACCTGCGGGCAGGTCGACATCGCCGAGCACGTCGCCTACACCGACGACGTCGCCGCGCGCGTCGGCGCCGCCCTGCGCGGCGGCGCGCCGGTGCTGTGCGATTCGTCGATGGTGGCCGCCGGGATCACCGGCGCGCGGCTGCCGGCCGGCAACGAGGTGGTGTCGCTGGTGGCCGACCCGCGCGCCGCGGACCTGGCCTCGCGCAGGCACACCACCCGATCGGCGGCCGGGGTGGAGCTGTGGGCCGATCGGCTGCCCGGCGCCGTGCTGGCCATCGGCAACGCGCCCACCGCCCTGTTCCGGTTGCTCGAGCTGGTCGACGAAGGGATTTCCCCGCCGGCCGGAGTCCTGGGCGGGCCGGTCGGATTCGTCGGGTCGGCCCAGTCCAAACAGGAGCTCATCGACCGTCCGCGCGGGATGTCGTATCTGGTGGTGCGGGGCCGCCGCGGTGGCAGCGCCATGGCCGCCGCCGCGGTCAATGCGATCGCGAGCGACCGCGAATGACCACGCGGGGCACTCTCTGGGGTGTCGGGCTGGGACCCGGCGACCCGGAGCTGGTGACCGTCAAGGCGGCGCGGGTGATCGGCGAGGCCGACGTGGTGGCCTACCACAGCGCCCGGCACGGCCGCAGCATCGCGCGCGGGATCGCCGAACCGTACCTGCGGGCCGGGCAGATCGAGGAGCACCTGATCTATCCGGTGACCACCGAGGTGACCGACCACCCCGGCGGCTACGCCGGGGCCCTCGAGGACTTCTACGTGGAAGCCAGCGCGCGCATCGCCGCTCATCTCGACGCGGGCCGCGATGTGGCGCTGCTCGCCGAGGGCGACCCACTGTTCTACAGCTCCTACATGCACCTGCACACCCGGCTGACGCAGCGGTTCAACGCCGTCATCGTGCCGGGGGTTACGTCGGTGAGCGCCGCGTCGGCGGCCATCGCGACGCCGTTGGTGGCCGGCGACGAGGTGCTCTCGGTGCTGCCGGGCACCCTGCCGGTCGCCGAGCTCACCCGCCGCCTGGCCGACGCGGACGCCGCGGTGGTGCTGAAACTTGGTCGCTCGTATCGCGCTGTGCGCGAAGCGCTTTCGGCGTCCGGGCAGCTCGACGACGCGTTCTACGTCGAGCGGGCCAGCACCGCCGGGCAGCGAATCCTGCCCGCCGCCGACGTCGACGAGGCCGGCGTGCCCTACTTCTCGCTGGCGATGCTGCCGGGTGGGCGCCGCGGACGGCAGCCAGCGGCGGCCGGCACGGTCGCGGTGGTCGGCCTGGGGCCCGGCGGCAGCGACTGGATGACCCCGCAGAGCCGGCGTGAGCTGGCCGGCGCCACCGACCTGATCGGTTACGCCGGTTACCTGGATCGCGTCCCGGTGCGCGACGGCCAACGCCGGCACCCCAGCGACAACACAGACGAGCCCGCGCGCGCCCGACTGGCCTGCGCGTTGGCAGAGCAGGGCCGTGCCGTCGCGGTGGTGTCCTCGGGGGACCCCGGGGTGTTCGCGATGGCGACCGCGGTGCTGGAAGAGGCCAAAGAGTGGCCGGGAGTGGCGATCCGGGTGATTCCGGCGATGACGGCGGCCCAGGCCGTCGCCAGCCGGGTCGGCGCTCCGCTGGGCCACGACTACGCGGTGATCTCGCTGTCCGACCGGCTCAAACCGTGGGAGATCATCGCCGAGCGGCTGGCCGCGGCGGCCGCCGCCGACCTGGTGCTGGCCATCTACAACCCGGCGTCCAAGTCGCGAACGTGGCAAGTCGGCGCGATGCGCGACCTGCTGCTGGAACACCGCGAGCCCGGGACGCCGGTGGTGGTCGGCCGCAGCGTTTCCGGGCCCGACGAGGACGTCCGCGTGGTGCGGCTGGCCGATCTAGACCCCGCGCAGGTGGACATGCGTTGCCTGCTGATCGTCGGATCGTCGCAAACGCAATGGCATGCAAGCGATTCCGGCGACCGGGTGTTCACACCCCGGCGCTACCCGCTCGGTTAATCGTCGCTGCGCCAGCTGCTGGGCATCATCGGCACGGTCGGCCCGTCACCGAACCCGTCGCGGGTCAGCGTCGCCAACCCGGTCGGCTGCGCGAGACCGGATCTCGCTGCGGCACCGGCGAATCCGAGCGGTCCCCCGCCCTGGTCCGAGGCGCGCACGGCGTCCGGGTCCTCGTCGCCGGCCCCCGACTCCTGATCGAGGTCCATGAATTCGTAGCGGTACGCGCGGTCGGTGGCCGTTCCGGGGCGGCGCCGGCGGGCCCGCGCCTTCTTCTTGGCCGCGGCGGCCGCGGCGGCCGCGGCGGGGGCGTCGACGTCGTCGGGCGCCGGTTCCTCCGATTTGCGACGTGACCGGCCGCTGGCGCTGCCGCGGGCCGCCAGCCCGGACAGTCCCACGGCGTACAGGGCGTCGGGCATGCCCGCTCCGATGCCGTCCGTGGCCGTGGGACTGAAGCCGGCGCCCGGCCCGCCGCCGAACGGTCCGCCACCGGCCGGTGCGGCCACCGTCGATGCGGGGGCGCTGGACATGGT
>NZ_LZJA01000298.1:0-49120 GCF_001666785.1 Mycobacterium sp. E3305
GGGTGTACCGGCTGGCTTACCGCCTCTCGGGCAATCAGCATGACGCGGAAGACCTGACGCAGGAGACCTTCATCCGGGTTTTCCGATCGGTGCAGAACTACCAGCCGGGAACGTTCGAAGGCTGGCTGCACCGCATCACCACCAACCTTTTCCTCGACATGGTGCGCCGGCGCGCCCGCATCCGGATGAAGGTCTCCTGCGTCAGGTCTTCCGCGTCATGCTGATTGCCCGAGAGGCGGTAAGCCAGCCGGTACACCCGGTCGGCGTGCTGACGGACCAACTCGTCCCACGAGGGCATCGTGGACTTGTCCCCGGTCGCGTCGAAAACCGCGGTGCCCTGCAGGCCGTCGGAAGGCTCCACCCACTCGTCGGCGGGGCAGTCCTGCGGGTGCGACATGCTGGTCGGGCCCAAAAGCGTGGTGATGATCGAATCCTCCGAATCCGTCCTGTCACAAAGCGACAAGTCGTCATCGACGGCAACACGTGGCCGCCAATCCGTATTCCCGGTCCCACCCGCTCCGCGATCCATAGGGACACCGTCGCGTATGGGCGTATGTGCGATATATGAACAGTCTGAGCTCAGCCTGAGAAACCTTTTCGTTACCAGCGCTGTGCTGGACATATCCGTCGCGGGGTGAGGTTAAACGCACCGGCTTTCCCGGGCGTGTCGTGGCGGCGCGGCTTAGGCGTGCCATGCCGGGGCGCGCACCGGAGTGGAATACGCTGCGGGCATGGACGGCACCGACGCAGACACCCCCGGCCAGCCGGCGCCCAGTCGAGCCGAATCCCTCTTCGCGCACGCCGAGGGGTCGATCTCCGAGGACGCGCTGCTGGCGGCCGCCCGCGAGCGCGCCGTGGACATCGGTGCGGGCGCGGTCACGCCCGCGGTCGGCGCGCTGCTGAGCCTGCTGGTCAAGCTCAGCGGCGGCAAGGCCGTGGCGGAGGTGGGCACCGGCGCCGGTGTCAGCGGACTTTGGTTGCTATCCGGCATGAGCGACGACGGCGTCCTGACGACGATCGACATCGAACCCGAGTACCTGCGGCTCGCCAAGCAGGCCTTCTCCGAGGCCGGGATCGGCCCCTCGCGCACCCGGTTGATCAGCGGCCGGGCCCAGGAGGTCCTCACCCGCCTGGCCGACGAGTCCTACGACCTGGTGTTCGTCGACGCCGACCCGGTCGACCAGCCCGACTACGTCATGGAGGGCGTGCGGCTGCTGCGGTCCGGCGGCGTCATCGTGGTGCACCGGGCCGCTCTCGGCGGGCGCGCCGGCGACCCCGCCGCCCGCGACGCCGAGGTGGCCGCGGTGCGGGAAGCGGCACGGCTTATCGCCGAGGACGAGCGGCTCACGCCCGCCCTGGTGCCGCTGGGCGACGGCATCTTGGCCGCGGTTCGCGACTGACCCGCGCGGCGACCCGCCGCGCCCGGCCGCGCCGCGCTTGCGATCGCCACTGGTTCGACGGTGGCGACCCGCTACGCCCGGCCGCGCCGCGCTTGCGATCGCCACTGGTCCGATGTTTACGAATTCTTGACGCGATACCACCTTGACTCGCGACTGAACGGCCGTTTAACGTACTGAACATGCGTTCAGCCGACCTGACCGCAACCGCTCGAATCCGCGACGCGGCCATCGAGCAGTTCGGACAGCACGGCTTCGGCGTGGGACTGAGGGCCATCGCCGAAGCCGCGGGGGTGAGCGCCGCGCTCGTCATTCACCACTTCGGTTCCAAGGAAGGCCTGCGAAAGGCCTGCGACGACTACGTCGCCGAAGAGATCCGCAGTTCCAAATCGGAGGCGATGCGGTCCAACGACCCCGCCACCTGGTTCGCGCAGCTCGCCGAGATCGAGGAATTCGCGCCGCTGACGGCCTACCTCCTGCGCAGCATGCAGACGGGCGGCGACCTGGCGAAGATGTTGTGGCAGAGGATGATCGACAACGCCGAAGAGTACATGGAAGAGGGTGTGCGGGCCGGGACGATAAAGCCCAGCCGTGACCCGAAGGCCAGGGCCAAGTATCTCGGCATCACGGGAGGCGGCGGCCTCCTGCTCTATCTGCAAATGCACGACACGCCAACGGATTTGCGTGCGGTCCTGCGCGATTACGCCAGGGACATGATCCTGCCGGCTCTCGAGATCTACAGCGAGGGCCTGATGGTGGACCGCACCATGTACGACGCATTCCTGGCCGCCGAAGATCAAGGAGGATCACATGCCAGCTGACAGTGTCGCACCCATCGAAATACGCGGGCTGACCAAGAACTTCGGAGCTGTGCGTGCGCTGGACGGCCTCGACCTGGCGGTGCGCGAAGGTGAAGTCCACGGCTTCCTCGGCCCGAACGGCGCCGGGAAGTCGACGACCATCCGCATCCTGCTGGGCCTGGTCAAGGCGGACGGCGGTAGCGTTCGGATGCTGGGCGGCGACCCGTGGGCCGACGCGGTCGCACTGCACCGTCAGATCGCCTATGTGCCAGGCGATGTCACGCTGTGGCCGACATTGACCGGGGGCGAGACCATCGACATGCTGGCCCGCATGCGCGGTGGAATCGATGAAAGGCGGCGCGCCGAGTTGGTCGAGCGCTTCGACCTCGACCCACACAAGAAGGCGCGGACTTACTCGAAGGGCAACCGGCAGAAAGTCTCGCTGATCTCCGCGTTCTCGTCGCGCGCCCGCCTGCTGCTCCTGGACGAGCCAAGCAGCGGCCTGGACCCGTTGATGGAGAACGTCTTTCAGCAATGCGTCGCCGAGGCTCGCGATCGCGGCGCGACCATCCTGCTGTCCAGTCACATCCTGGCCGAAACCGAAGCGCTGTGCGAACGGGTGACCATCATCCGGGCCGGCAAGACCGTCGAGAGCGGCTCGCTGGACTCGATGCGGCATCTCAGCCGCACCTCGATCAGGGCCGAAATGACCGGCGACCCCGGCGACCTCACGCGCATCAAGGGCGTCGAGGACGTCAGCGTCGAAGGCAACACCGTGCGTGCCCAGGTCGACGGCGAAAGCCTCGGAGAACTGATCCGGGCACTTGGCGACGCGGGCGTGCGCACCCTCGTCAGCCAGCCGCCAACACTCGAGGAACTCTTCCTGCGCCACTACGACACGGCGGACAGGGTGTCCGCATCATGAGCACCGCAACCTTGGATCGGTCACGCCGCCCCGCCCACCCCGCACCGCAACGGCGGCCGAACTTCGCGGGGACGCTTGGCATGCTGCGGCTCTACCTACGGCGCGACCGGGTTTCGTTGCCGCTGTGGGTGTTGCTGCTGTCGGTGCCGCTGGCAACGGTGTACGTCGGCAGCATCGAGAAGGTCTACCCCACCGAGGCGGCGCGCGCCGGCTTCGCGGCTTCCATCATGGCGAGCCCGGCGCAGCGTGCCCTCTACGGGCAGGTCTACAACGACAGCCTTGGCGCGGTGGGCATTTGGAAGGCCGGGATGTTCCACCTGCTCATCTCGGTGGCCGTCATCCTGACCGTCATCCGGCACACCCGCGCTGACGAGGAGGCCGGCCGGACCGAGCTCGTGGACTCGACCGCGGTCGGGCGCTACGCCAGCCTCAGCGCCGCCCTGCTGTTGTCCTTCGGGGCCAGCCTCGCCACGGGCATGATCGGCGCGGCGGGTCTGCTCACCACCGATGTCGCCCCGGGCGGGTCCCTCGCCTTCGGTGCGGCGCTGGCCTGCTCCGGCCTGGTGTTCACCGCCGTCGCCGCGGTGGCCGCGCAGTTGTCGCCGAGCGCGCGGTCCGCCCGCGGCGCCGCGTTCGCGGTCCTGGCGGCGGCCTTCACACTGCGCGCCCTCGGCGACGCCGGTTCGGGCGCGCTGTCCTGGCTCTCGCCGCTGGGGTGGTCGCTGCAGGTCCGACCGTACGCGGGCGACCACTGGCCGGTTCTGCTGTTGCACCTGGCGACGACCATCGTCCTCACCGCGGTGGCCTATCGGCTCCTCGCGAGCCGCGACGTGGGTGCCGGGCTGTTCGCCGAACGCCCCGGCCCCGCCTCCGCCGCCCCGGCGCTGGGCAACGTGTTCGGGCTGGCATGGCGGCTGGACCGCGGTGCGCTCGTGTTGTGGACCGTGGGCCTGTGCCTCTACGGCATCTTGATGGGCAGCGTGGTGCACGGCATCGGCGACGAGCTCGGCGGCAGCAACGCGGCGCGCGACATCGTTCTCCGGATGGGCGGGACCAACGCCTTGGCGGAGGCTTTCATCGCCGTCGCGTTCACCATGCTGGGCATGGCCGCGGCCGCGTTCGCGATCTCGCTGACGCTGCGGCTACACCAGGAGGAATCGGCGCAACGGGCCGAGACGACGCTGGCCGGTGCGGTGTCGCGAACCCGTTGGCTCGCCAGCCACGTGCTGGCCGCACTGCTCGGATCCACGGTCGCGATGCTGCTCAGCGGGCTGACCGGGGGGCTGGTCTACGGAGCCGCGGCCGGTGACGTCGGCGGCAAGGTGGCCGTCGTGGTGGCAAGCGCGGCGGTACAGCTGCCCGCCGTCTGGTTGTTGTGCGCCGTGACCGTCGCCGTGTTCGGGCTTGCGCCGCGATTCACACCCGTGGCGTGGGGTGTTCTGGTCGGGTTCATCGCCCTGTACCTGATCGGCTCCCTGGCCGGGTTCTCCCAGTGGCTGCTCGACCTGGAGCCGTTCGCCCACATCCCGCGCGTCGGCGGCGATTTCACGGCCACACCACTGTTGTGGTTGCTCGCCATAGATGCCACACTGATCGCCCTGGGAGCCGTGGCTTTTCGACGACGCGATCTGCGAGTTTAGGAGCGTCATGAAGATCGGTGTTCGACTGGCGGCATCATCGATTCTCGGAATCGCCGCCTATGCTCTGGTCCTGTTCTTGCCGGCCGGCACCTTCCGCTATTGGCAGGGCTGGGTTTTCATCGCCCTGTTCACGGTGGTATCGATCGTCCCCACAATCTATCTGGCGCGCAAACATCCGGCGGCCCTGCAACGGCGCATGCATGCGGGACCGCAGGCGGAAACCCGCACGGCCCAGAAGGTCATCAGTGCCGGCGCCTTCGGAACCCTCTTCGTGGTCATGGCGTTCAGCGCGTTCGACCATCGGATGGGCTGGTCGACCGTGCCCGTGTGGCTGTGCGTGGTGGGTGACGTCCTGATGGCGACCGGCCTGGCCGTCGCCATGCGCGTGATCATCGAGAACAGTTATGCCGCTGCGACCGTGACGGTGGAGAGCGGCCAGAAGGTCGCCTCCGACGGGCTCTACAGGTTCGTCAGGCACCCGATGTACGCGGGGAACGTGATCATGATGGTGGGAATGCCCCTGGCGCTCGGCTCGTACTGGGCACTTCTCCTCGTCGTTCCCGGCGTCGCGATCCTGGTGCTGCGCATTCTCGACGAGGAGAAGCTGCTCAAGACGGAGCTCCCGGGATATCGCGAATATGCGCAACGCGTCCGCTATCGGCTGCTGCCGAGCGTGTGGTAGCCGTTTAATCTGATCCCGTGGTCCGCACTCCCGCGCCCACCAGGGATCGGCCGTGGCGTCGCCCGGGCGTCCTTCGCTACGCGCTGAGCCGGATACGCGGCTTCGCCAAGCCGCCGGTCACTGTGACCGACCCACCGGCCGAGATCGCCGTCGACCGTGACGTTGCCGTGCCCACCCGCGACGGAACGACGTTGCGGATCAACGTCTTCCGGCATGCCGGCGCCGGGGCCGGGCCGGTCATTCTGAGCATTCACCCGTACGGCAAGGACAATCTGCCGAAGCGCCGCGGCAACAGGTGGACGTTCTCCATCCAATACCGGGTACTGCGCCAGCCCCGGCCGGTGACCTTCTCGGCGCTGACCGGTTGGGAGGCGCCCGATCCCGCGTGGTGGAGCGTGCAGGGCTTCGTCGTGGTGAACGCCGACTCGCGGGGCTGTGGCCACTCCGGGGGCACCGGAAAGCTGTTGTCGCGGCGAGAGGCCGAGGACACCTACGACCTGGTGCAGTGGATCGCCAGTCAGCCGTGGAGTGACGGGCGGGTCGTCATGCTCGGGGTGTCGTACCTGGCCATCAGCCAGTACGCGGCCGCGGCCCTACGGCCGCCGGCACTGCGGGCGATCTGCCCATGGGAAGGGTTCACCGACGCCTACCGCGACCTCACCTATCCCGGCGGGGTCCGCGAACGAGGCTTCACCCGGGTGTGGTCGCGCAACGTGCGGCGCGACACCCGCCAGGCCTACGACCTGGAGCGGATGCAGGATGCCCATCCACTGCGTGACGAGTTCTGGCGCTCGCTGGTGCCGGACCTCGCCGCGATCGACGTGCCGATGCTGGTGTGCGGCAGCTTCTCCGACAACAACCTGCACGGCCGCGGCTCCATCCGCGCGTTCACGCACGCGAGTTCCGGCCACGCCCGCCTCTACACCCACCGGGCCGGTAAGTGGGCGACGTTCTACTCCGAGCCCGCGCTGGCCGAGCAGCTGAAATTCTTCCGGGCGGCGCTGGACGGGGCGCCCGGTTCCCGCAGCGTCCGCTTGGAGGTCCGCGAAGACCGCGACACCGTCGTCGCGGTGCGCGAAGAGGCCGACTGGCCGCTGGGGCGAACCCATTGGCGGCCAATGTATTTGGCCGCGGGCGGACTGCTGACCGCTTCGCGGCCGTCGGCAGAGGGTGGCATCTCGTTCGAAACCCGCTCCGGCGCAGCCGCTTTCAGCTGGACAGTGCCGGAGGATGTCGAGTTGACCGGCCCGATGGCGGCGCGGTTGTGGATCGAGCTGGCCGGCTGCGACGACGCCAACCTGTTCGTCGGCGTGGAGAAATGGCGCGACGGGCGGTTCGTCGGGTTCGAGGGTTCGTACGGTTACGGCCGCGACCGGGTGAGCACCGGGTGGCAACGGGTCTCGCTGCGGGCGCTGGATCGCGAGCTCTCGCGGCCGTGGGAACCCGTCGCGGCGTGCACCGACCCACAGCCCGTCCCCGCGCACGAGGCCGTCGAGGTCAATGTCGCGCTCGGCCCGTCGGCGACGCTGTTCCGCGCCGGCGAGCAGCTGCGGCTGGTGGTCGCCGGGCGCTGGTTGTGCCCGAGAAACCCGCTTACCGGCCAGCTCCCCGCGGCCTACACCGGCTCCCCCCGCGGGCGCATCAGGCTGCGTTGGGGGCCGCGCTACGACGCGCACCTGCTGATCCCGGAGATCCCCTAACCCGAGGGTGGCGACCCGCTTCGCCCGGCTACGCCGCGCTCGCGATCGCCACTAGATCCAAACGCCCTTGCCGACCGCGACGACGCCGCCGGCGCTGATCGCGAACCGCTCCCGGTCCTTCTCCAGGTCCACGCCCACCATCTCGCCGGGGCCGACGACCACGTTCTTGTCCAATATGGCGTGGCGCACCACGGCGCCCCGACCGACCCGGGCGCCCGGCATGATCACGCTGCCCTCCACGATCGCGCCGTCGTCGACCACGACGTTGGACGACAGCACCGAGTTGCGCACCGAGGCGGCCGAGATGATGCTGCCGGCGCCGACGACCGACTCCTGCGCCGATCCGCCATTGACGAACTTGGCCGGCGCCAGGTTCTCCGATTCCCCCCGGATCGGCCAGCGCTTGTTGTACAGGTTGAACACCGGGTGCACCGACACCAGGTCCATGTGGGCGTCGTAGAAGGCGTCCAGCGTCCCCACGTCCCGCCAGTAGGCCCGGTCGCGGTCGGTGGCACCGGGCACCTCGTTGTCGTTGAAGTCGTACACCGCAGCCATTCCGTCGCCGACCAGCCGCGGGATGATGTCACCGCCCATGTCGTGATCGGAGTGGTCGTCGTCGGCGTCCGCGCGGATGGCGTCGATGAGGACCTTGGTGGTGAAGATGTAGTTGCCCATCGACACGAACGTCGAATCGGGGTCGTCCGGGACGCTCGGCGGGTCCAGGGGCTTCTCCACGAAATCGCGGATGCGGCCGGAGTCGTCGGCGTCGATGCAGCCGAAAGCGCTGGCCTCGGCGCGCGGCACCCGGATGCCGGCCACGGTTGCCCCTGCCCCACTTTCTATGTGGAACTGGACCATCTGCTCGGGGTCCATCCGGTAGACGTGGTCGGCGCCGAAAACGACTATGTAATCGGGGTCTTCGTCGTAGATCAGATTGAGCGACTGGTAGATCGCGTCGGCGGAGCCGGTGTACCAGCGCGGGCCCAGGCGCTGCTGGGCGGGCACCGGCGTGATGTATTCACCGGCCAGACCGGACAACCGCCAGTTCTGCGAAATATGACGGTCAAGTGAATGCGACTTGTACTGAGTGAGAACGCAGATCCGCAAATAGCGGGCATTGACGAGGTTGGACAGCACGAAGTCGATCAGTCGGTAGGCGCCGCCGAAGGGGACCGCGGGCTTGGCCCGATCCGCGGTCAGCGGATACAGCCGCTTGCCCTCACCCCCGGCCAGGACAATGCCCAGCACGTGTGGCGCTTCCCTCATGGGTCAAACCTATCGGCCGTCGCGAACCGCTGCCAGAGGGATCGCTCTATTGGCGATCTGCTGCGCGGCTGTCCGTCAAGGTCTTTGGTTTCCTCTCCGATTGTCCAGCCCGACTCGCGGGCCTCGCCAACGCCGAACTACCGTGCGGGTATGCGGGTGGCGATGATGACTCGGGAGTACCCACCGGAGGTCTACGGGGGAGCCGGTGTACACGTCACCGAACTGGTCGCCCAACTGCGCCGGCTATGCGCGGTCGACGTGCACTGCATGGGCGCGCCGCGGCCGAACGCCTTCGTGCACCAGCCCGATCCGCGCCTGCAGGGCGCCAACGCGGCGCTGTCGACGTTGTCCTCGGACCTGTTGATGGCCAACGCCGCGTCGGCGGCCAGCGTCGTGCATTCGCACACCTGGTACACCGGCATGGCCGGTCATCTGGCCGCCCTGCTCTACGACATCCCCCACGTACTGACCGCCCACTCCCTCGAGCCGCTGCGGCCGTGGAAAGCCGAGCAGCTCGGCGGCGGCTACCGCGTGTCGACCTGGGTGGAGCACACCGCCGTACAGGCCTCGGACGCCGTCATCGCGGTGAGCTCCGCGATGCGCGAAGACATCCTGCGCGTCTATCCCGCCCTGGACCCCAGCGTGGTGCACGTCATCCGCAACGGGGTCGACACCGACGTCTGGCATCCGGCCGGGCCGACGCAAACCGGGTCGCTGCTGGCGGAGCTCGGGGTCGACCCGGACCGTCCCATCGTGGCGTTCGTCGGCCGGATCACCCGGCAGAAGGGCGTCGCCCACCTGGTGGCGGCGGCGCACCACTTCGACCCCGAAGCGCAGGTGGTGCTGTGCGCGGGCGCCCCCGACACCCCGGAGATCGCCGACGAGATGCGGTCCGCGGTGGCGCGGCTGTCCGACCACCGGCGGGGCGTGTTCTGGATCCGAGAGATGTTGCCCATCGGCGAATTGCGCGAAATTCTCTCGGCGGCAACCGTATTCGTGTGCCCCTCGGTGTACGAGCCACTGGGGATCGTGAACCTGGAGGCCATGGCATGCGCGACGGCGGTGGTGGCGTCCGACGTCGGCGGGATACCGGAGGTGGTCGCCGACGGGGTGACCGGCTCGCTGGTGCATTACGACCCCAGCGATCCGGCCGGTTACCAGGCCAGGCTGGCCGAAGCGGTCAATGCGCTCATCGCCGATCCCGAGAAGGCGAAGCGCTACGGCGAGGCGGGACGGCAGCGCTGCGTCGAGGACTTCTCCTGGGCCCACGTCGCCGAGCAGACCCTGGACATCTACCGAAAGGTGTGTGCGTAGCGCAGCCGTCCGTCGGCGCGCGTTCAGCTGGAGCTCGTGACACCCTTGAGTTCGTCACCGAGGGCGGCGGCTTCGTCGGGCGTCAGCTCAACGACCAGTCGACCGCCTCCCTCAAGTGGTACCCGCATCACGATGCCGCGCCCCTCCTTGGTTGCTTCCAGAGGACCGTCGCCGGTCCGGGGCTTCATCGCCGCCATCGAGTGCTCCCTCCAGGTTCGAGCTGGCCCGCCTTTGCGGACCTGGTCGGCGCCGAGCATGCCCCGCCAGCGATTTTCCAGCCATACCCGACATCGAACTGCCAAATCACGCCTCTATTGTTCCCTATCCAGGTCACGAGTTGAACAAAGACCCGGTTCTCCGGCCTTAGCGGGCCGGTCACGGCCCGCGCCGTCAACGGGGGGAAGGCACCCAACAACCCCGGATATGGTCGTCGACCATCCCGGTCGCCTGCATCAGCGCATAGGCGGTGGTCGGCCCGACGAACCGGAACCCGCGCCGCTTGAGGTCGCGCGCCATCGCCTTAGATTCCTCAGTGGCCGAGGGGATTTGGGAGCCGTCCGCGGGCCGGGGGCGCGGCTCTGGCGCGAACGACCACAGCAGCTTCGACAGGTCCGCGGGGGTTCCCAGCTCAGCGGCGGCGCGGGCGTTCGCGATCGTCGCGTCGATCTTGGCGCGGTTGCGCACGATTCCGGTGTCCGCCATCAGCCGCTGCACGTCGGCGTCGCTGTACCCGGCGACCTGCTCGAAGTCGAAGCCGGCGAAGGCCCGCCGGAAGTTCTCCCGTTTGCGGAGGATGATCAGCCACGACAGCCCGCTCTGGAAGGCCTCCAGGCTCATCCGCTCGAAGAGTGCCACCCCGTCGTGCACCGGGCGGCCCCACTCCTGGTCGTGGTAGTCGCGGTACATCTCGAAATCGGGTCCCGGCCGGATGGCCGCCCAGCTACACCGCACCAGCCCGTCATCGCTCACATCTAGTCCTGACGATCCTCGGCCTCCCCGGGTTCCACGTCCCCGGGGTCGTCGTGGGCCTCCGCGGGGGCGTGCACCGCGGCCAGCTGGCCGCGCAGCGCCTCGAGCTCGCGGGCGAGCCGGTCCAGCACCCAGTCCACCTCGCTGGTCTTGTATCCGCGCAGCACCTGGGTGAACTTGACGGCATCGACGTCCGCGCCGGTCATACCGTAGGCGGGCAAGACCGTCGCGGTCGTGCCCCGCGGCAGGGGCGGCAACTGCTCGCCCCGTCCGAACAGCAGGCTCGCCGCGCCGAACAGCACGACCGCCACCAGCACCAGCACCAGCAGGTAGAGCAACACCAACGCCACGTCGTCGATATTGCCCTATGCCACCGACACCGCGATGACGCAGCGGGGCCTTAGCGCGGCCGCAGCACCTTCATCGGCGGCCGGTCCGCCAGCGACACCGGCGACGTGTGCTGGGTGAAGTCCTGAAAGTCGGAACCTTCGGTGTCGTCGACGAAGAACTGCGTCAGCCCGATGCCGGAGTCGGGCACCCCGCACCGGGAGAGCAGGGTCGCGATGACCTGGCGGCTCATGGCGCCCAACTCGGCCAGCGGCCGGTTGCGATGCGCGCGCACACCGAGGTTGACCTGGGCGATCGCCCCCAATCCCAGCCGGTCGAAGGTGTCCAGCAGCAGGCCGATCTCCACGCCGTAGCCCGGCGCGAACGGCACCGACGTCAGCAGTTCGCGGGTGGCCGCGTACTCCCCGCCGAGCGGTTGCAGGATGCCGCCCAGCTCCGGGCGCAGCGCGGCGAGCAGCGGCCGGGCCACCAACTCGGTGACCCGTCCGCCTCCGGTCGCGCCCGCCACGTCGCCCACGCGCAGGGGGCGCCGGTAGAAGCTCTTGACCAGGTGGATGCCGTCGCCGGTGAGCAGCGGGCCGACCAGCCACGGCACGAACATCGGGTGCGGGTTGATCAGGTCGGAGTCGACGAACACGACGATGTCGCCGCTGCTCGCCGCGAGCGAGCGCCACAGCGCCTCGCCCTTGCCCGGCCGGATCGGCACCTCGGGCAACGCCTGCTCCCGGCTGACGACGCGGGCGCCGGCGGCGACGGCGCGGATCTCGGTGTCGTCGGTGGAGCCGGAGTCCAGCACGATCAGCTCGTCGACCAGCCCGTCGACCAGCGGTGAGATGCTGTCGATCACCGATTCGATGGTCTCTTCTTCGTCGAGGGCCGGCAGCACCACCGAGATGGTGCGGCCCGCCTTGGCGGCCTCGAGTTCGGCGACGGTCCAGCCCGGGCGGTTCCAGCTGCGGTCGGCCAGCCAGGTGTCGCCGGGGCGGGCGGCCAGCACCGCGTCGTGGGTGAGGTCGCCGGCGAACAGGTCGGATGCCGTCATGCCAGCCCCCTTACCGTGCGCGCGGGCGGGCGTATGCCCTGGATCGAGGCCACCATTTCGAGCACCCGGCGGGTCGCGGCGACCTCGTGGACGCGAAACATCCGCGCACCGGCGGCAGCCGCCAGCGCGGTGGCCGCCAACGTGCCCTCGAGCCGCTCGGTCAATTCCACCCCCAGAGTCTCCCCGACGAAGTCCTTGTTACTCAAAGCCATGAGCACGGGCCATCCGGTATTAACAAGATCGCTGAGGTGGCGCAACAGCAGCAGGCCGTGGAACGTGTTCTTGCCGAAGTCGTGGGCCGGGTCGATCAGCACGCGGTCGCGGGCCACCCCGCGGGCGACCGCGCGCTCGGCGGCGGCCGTGACCTGGCGAATGACGTCGTCGACCACCCCGCGGGTGGTGGTTCCGTAGCGCACCCGGAACGGACGCGTGCGGGGCAGCGCCCCGCCGGTGTGCGAGCACACCAGGCCCGCCCCGAACTCCGCGGCGACCCCGGCAAGGTCCGGGTCGATGCCGCCCCAGGTGTCGTTGATCAGGTCCGCCCCGGCGGCGCAGGCCACCCTGGCCACCTCGGAGCGCCAGGTGTCGACGCTGATCAGCTGGTCGGGGAACGCGTCGCGCAGCCATTCGATGAACGGGATCAACCGGGCGATCTCGGTGTCCGCGTCGACGTCCTGGCCCGGGCCGGCTTTGACGCCGCCGACGTCGATGACGTCGGCACCTTCGGCGACGGCCCGGTGTGCGGCGGACCGGGCGGCCTCGTCGCTGAAGGTCGCGCCCTTGTCGTAGAACGAATCGGGGGTGCGGTTGACGATCGCCATGATCAGCGGCCGATCGCCGGCGACCGGGCGGCCGCACCAGGTCGATCCGGCTGACGCCGACGGTGTCGATTGCACACGTCCATGGTGCCCGGTCGGGCCCGCGAGTGTGCGGCCAGCCGCACGGTGGACGCCGAATGTGCGGCTGGGCGCACACTCAGCGCGCAATCAGCCCTTCGGCCGCTTACCGTCGGCCACCTCGTCGGGGTACTCGTCGTAGTACGGCACGTAGCCCTCGTCGCGGCCGGCCAGCACGTAGAGCGGGTCCTTGATGTCCGGCCCGTAGGCCTGGTCGCGCAGTTCCACCTTGCGGCTCTTGAACGTCGTGGTGTGCTCGAGCGACTCGACCACCCGCACGAACAGCGGCAGCGCGTAGGCGGGCAGCTGGCCGTACACCGCGTTCGCCAGCGACTTGCCGTCGAACTCCGCGCCGTCGCGCAGCTTGACCGCGGCCATCCCGGCGCGGCCGCCGGTGCGCGGGATCTCGACTCCGAAGACCGTGCACTCCTCGACGTGCTCGTCGGACGCCAGCGCGGCCTCCACCTGGGTGGTGGCGACGTTCTCGCCCTTCCACCGGAACGTGTCGCCGAGACGGTCGACGAAGGCGGCGTGCCCCATGCCCTGCGGGCTCATCACGTCACCGGAGTTGAACCACACGTCACCCTCGCGGAAGGCGTTGCGCACCAACTTCTTCTCGCTCGACTCCTTGTCGGTGTAGCCGTCGAACGGCTGCAACCGGTTGACCGGGCTGAGCAGCAGGCCGGGCTCACCCGGCGGCACCCGGCGCACCCGCCCGTTGTCGTCCCGCAGCGGGGCACCGGTGTCGGGGTCGTACTCCACGTAGGCCAACGGCATGGGGAAGACGCCGGTGGTCCGCGGCACGTTGAAGATGTTGATGAACGCCGTGTTGCCCTCGCTCGAGGCGTAGAACTCGCAGACCCGGGCGATGTCGAACCGATTCGTGAACTCGTCCCAGATCTCCGGCCGCAACCCGTTGCCGGCGATCACCCGCACCCGGTGCGCACGATCGGTGACCTTGCGCGGCTGGTTGAGCAGATAGCGGCAGATCTCGCCGATGTAGATGAAGGCCGTCGCCTCCGCGGCGATGACCTCGTCCCAGAATTTCGACGCCGAGAACGACTTGCCCAGCGCCAGCGTGGCCCCGGAGTTGATCACCGACGACAACGCGACCGTCAGCGCGTTGTTGTGATACAGCGGCAGGCAGCTGTACAGCGTGTCGGAGCTCTTCAGCCGCAGCCCGATGCCGCCGAACGCCGCGAGTGCCTTCAGCCACCGCAGGTGGGTCATCACGCTGGCCTTGGGGAATCCCGTTGTGCCCGAGGTGAAGATGTAGAACGCGGTGTCCTTGGCCTGCACGGCCGACGCCGACGGCGGGTTGGTGGCCGGGGCGCTGACGGCGAACCGCTCCAGGTCCTCCACGGTCATCGTCTCGTTGTCGCCGGCGCCGCCGCACTCGGCCACCGCGCTGACCAGGTCGGTCTCCGCGATCAACACCTTGGCCTTGAGCAGGCCCAGGCTGTGCGCCAGCACCTCGCCGCGCTGGTGGTAGTTCAGCATCCCGGCGACGGCGCCGCACTTGACGGCGGCCAGCATCGTCAGCACCGCGTTGGGCGAGTTGCGCAGCATGATCGCGACGACGTCGCCGCGGCCGACACCGCGCGAGGCCAGCACCGCCGCGTACCTGTTGGCGGCGGCGTTGGCGTCGCGGTAGCTCAGTTGCTGGTCGCCGAACCGCAGGAAGATCCGGTCGCCGTAGCGGGCGGCGCGGTCGGCGAACACCGTGCCGATCGACTTCTTCGAACCCGGCTGGGCCAGCAGTCCGGTCATCGCCCCGCGAACGATCACCGGCATATCGGCCAGCAACCTGGGCGCCCGAGACGCGAGATCGGTCAGCTTGACCGCCGTGCGCGCTCCCCCGTCGTGATTCGACACGTCATCCCTCAATTCTTCGTGAACAACCCGGCGCACAGCCTAGTAGGGCTGGCCGGAGTGCCGGCGCCCTCAATCCGGCGCGCACGCCTCCACGGCGGCGCTCACCTTGTCGACCAGCAACAACCGGTCCATCGCCGGCTGCGAGATGTAGCCGCTGTCGAGCAGCCCGCACAGCCAGAGCCACAGGCCTTCGTAATGGCCCAGCGGGTCGAGCATCACGATGGGTTTGCCGTGCAGGCCGAGATAGCCCGTGGTCCACGAGTCGAGCAACTCGTCCAGGGTGCCGACGCCGCCGGGAAGCACGACGAACGCGTCGGCACGCTCCTCCATGACCTGCTTGCGCTCATGCATGGTGTCGGTGACGATCAGCTCGTCGGCGTCGGTGTCGGCAATCTCGCGGCGCATCAGGATTTGGGGGATGACGCCGACGGTCCGGCCCCCGCGGGCGCGCGCCGCGGTCGCCACCGCGCCCATCGCCGACACCCGGCCGCCGCCCCACACCAGGGTCCAGCCACGCTCGGCGATCGCCTCGCCGAGTTCGGCAGCGACCGCGAGCAATTCGGGATGTTCCGGGCCGGACGCGCAGTACACACAGATCGCCCAGTCGCGCATACAACGAAAGGTAGACCAAGCTTGCTGCGGGCCGCATACCGCGCGCAATAAAATCCGGCGATGCCGATTCGATGGAACGTCCCCCAGCACGCCTCGGCCCTGGAGCGGCTGGCCGCGGCGCTCGCGACGGGGAGGGGTGCGGTCGTCCTCGGCCCGGACGGTTGCGGCAAGTCCACCTTGGCCCAGATGGCCGCCGAGGACTTCGGCCGCGACCACCCGGACACCCGCGTCCGCTGGGTCACCGGCACCCCGACCGAGCGGGCGGTGCCGTTCGGCGCCTTCGGCCACCTGGTCGAGATCGCCGACATCGGCAAGCCGGCCGCGCTGTTGCGCGCCGCCCGGGCGTCACTGGACGGCACCGGGCACGGGGATCTTCTGCTCGTCGTCGATGACGCCCACGACCTGGACATCCTGTCGGCGACCCTGGTGTACCAGCTGGCGCTGGCCGGCAGGGCCAGGCTGATCGTCACCGGCCGCGCCGCGTCGTCTCCCGAGGCCATCGCGGCGCTGTGGACCGATCGCGTGCTTCCGAGAATCGACATCGAACCGACCGGCGGGATGACCACGGCTGCCGAGGTCGACGCGTTCCTCGCCGAAATCCCCGCGGCGGCCCGGGCGGTGCTGGACTACCTCGCCGTCTCGGAGCCGCTGTCGCTCGCCGACCTGGGCGCCCTGACCGGCGCGGACGCGGTCCGCGAGGCCACCGACTGCGGGGCGGTGGAGACGCGGGCGCGCGGCGGGGAGTCGGACGAGCCGGTGGTGTACACGGCCCACCCGCTGTTCGCCGAGCGGGCGCGCGCCGCGCCCGGCGGCGACGCCGCGCGGCAACGGCGCACCGAGTTGGTGCGGCTGCTGACGCAGCACTCGCCGGACCACCTCAGCGACCGGCTGCGGTTGGCGTCACTGGCCCTGGACAGCGACGCCCCCCAGCCGACCGCCGAGGTGGTGGCCGCCGCGCAGCAGGCGCTGCGGCTGGGCGACCTGGCCCTGGGCGAACGGCTGGCCTCCTCGGCGCTGGAGCGCTCCGGCGGGCTGGCCGCACGGCTGGCGCTGGCGCACGCCCTGGGGTGGCAGGGCCGCGGCCGCGAGGCCGACGCGGTGCTGGGCGGGCTGGACCCCGCCGCGCTGACCGAAGCCGCGCTCATGGACTGGGCGCTGCTGCGCGCGGCCAACCAGTTCTGGATGCTCGGTGAGCCCGAGCGGGCCACCGCGTTTCTGCGCACCGTCCGCAATCGCGTCGCGGACGCTGGCGCCCGTACCACCCTGGACGCGCTGAGCGCCACATTCGCGATGAACGCGGGCAACGTCGGGCACGCCGTGAAGGTCGCCGGCGAGGTGCTGGCCGCGCCGGACGCCGACGACCAGGCGGTGGCCTGGGCGGCCAGCGCGGCGGCGCTGTGCGCGGCGCGGCAGGGGCGTTTCGACGACGTCGAGCCGCTAGCCCAGCGCGCCCTGGCCGCCGAACATCCCGGGTTGCTGCGTTTCACCATCGGGTTGGGGCAGACCACCGCGCTGTTGATGGCGGGCCGGCTCGAGGCGGCCCGCGAACTCGCCCAGCAGTTCACCGATTTCGCCGAGTTGCAGCAGCCGGGCCGCGCGATCGGCGAGGTGCTGCTAGCCCATGTGTTGCTCGCCGACGGTGAATTCGCCCGGGCCGCCGCGCTATTGGGCCCGGCGGCCGCGACGCTGGAACGCACCGGCTATTCGTGGGGGCCGCTCTCGCTGACGTTGTTGGCCACCGCCCTGGCCCAGCAGGGTGATATCGCGGCCGCGGGAAAAACGTTGGGAAGGGCCGAATCCCGGCACGGTACCAAGTCGGCGCTGTTCGCGCCGGAGCTCGGCGTCGCCCGGGCGTGGCGGCTGGCCTCGATGCGTGACGCACACGGTGCGGTGGCCGCCGCCCGCGATGCCGCCCGCATGGCCGAGCGCGGCGGTCAGCGGGCGGTGGCGATGCGCGTGTGGCACGAGGCCGTGCGGCTCGGCGACACCCGCGCGGCCGATCCGTTGGGCCGGCTGTGTGACGAGATCGACTGCGCGGCAGGCAAACTCGCGCTCGCCCACGCGCAGGCGCTGGCGGCTGGCGATGGTGCGGCGCTGCTGGCGGCGTCGGACGACCTGGCCGCGGTGGGAATGCGCGCGGCGGCCGCCGACGCGGCCGCGCAGGCGCGGCGGTGCGCGGGCTGACTAGCCGCCGAGGTAGCCGCGCAGCATGTCCACCGCGGCGGTGATGTTGGCGACCGGGACGCTCTCGTCGCGCCGGTGCGCGAGGTTGGGATCGCCCGGGCCGAAGTTGACGGCCGGGATGCCCAGCGCGGCGAACCGCGCGACGTCGGTCCACCCGTACTTCGCCCGGACGTGTCCCCCGGCGGCCTCGACCAGCGCCTTGGCCGCGGGCTGCGACAGCCCGGGCAGCGCGCCCGCGGCGGCGTCGGTCTGCTCGATCCGCACGTCGAGCCCGTCGAACACCTCGTGCACGTGCTGCAGCGCCGCGGCCACCGACCGGTCGGGCGCAAAGCGGAAGTTGACCGTGACCGCGGCCGCGTCGGGGATGACGTTGCCCGCCACGCCGCCGTCGATGCGTACGGCGGACAGGCCCTCGCGGTATTCGCATCCGTCGATGTCCACGGTGCGCGCGGAGTAGGCAGCGAGCCGGTCCACGACGGCGCCGAGCTTGTGAATGGCGTTGTCGCCCAACCACGGCCGCGCCGAGTGGGCGCGCGTTCCGGTGGCGCTGATGACGACGCGCAGCGTGCCCTGGCAGCCGGCCTCGATGTAGCCGCCGGTGGGCTCGCCCAGGATGGCCACGTCCGCGGACAGCCAGTCGGGCAGCTCGCGCTCGATGCGGCCCAAACCGTTTGCCGCCGCTTCGATTTCCTCGCAGTCGTAGAACACCAGGGTCAGGTCGTGGACCGGTTCGGCCACCGTCGCGGCCAGATGAAGGAAGACCGCGTCACCCGACTTCATGTCGGCGGCGCCGCACCCGTACAGGTCGCCGTTCTCGAGGCGGCTGGGCAGGTTGCCCGCGACCGGGACGGTGTCGAGATGTCCGGCCAGCAGGACTCGCGACGGCCGCCGGCGGCGGGTGCGCGCCAGCACGGCGTTGCCGTTGCGGACGATCTCGAAACCGGACGTCTGGGCGCGCAGCGCGGCCTCCACCTCGTCGGCCAGGCGCGCCTCGTCTCGTGATTCGCTGGGGATGTCGACCAACGCCGCGGTCAGCTCGATCGGATCCCCACGCAAGTCCAGCACGGGTCCAAGGTTATCCGCTGCCGGGCGGCAAGTAACCTGACCGCCGTGACTGGAGCTGTGGGCATCGGACTGGCGACGCTGGCCGCCGACGGATCGATCCTCGACACGTGGTTTCCCGCACCGGAACTGACCGAATCGGGCACCGGCGGCACGTCTCGGCTGGCGTTGTCGGACATCCCGCCGGAGCTGGTGGCGCTGGTCGGCCGGGACGACGACCGCGGCACCGAGACCGTCGCGGTGCGGACGGTCATCGGCTCGCTCGACGACGTGGCCGCCGACGCCTACGACGCCTACCTGCGGCTGCATCTGTTGTCGCACCGGTTGGTGACGCCGCACGGGCTGAACACCGGCGGGCTGTTCGGGGTATTGACCAATGTCGTGTGGACTAACCGCGGTCCGTGTGCGGTCGACGGGTTCGAGGCCGTCCGGGCGCGGCTTCGCCGGCACGGGCCCGTGACCGTCTACGGCATCGACAAGTTCCCGCGGATGGTCGACTACGTCGTGCCGACCGGGGTGCGCATCGCCGACGCCGACCGGGTGCGCCTCGGCGCCCACCTGGCGCCCGGTACGACGGTGATGCACGAGGGCTTCGTCAACTACAACGCCGGCACCCTGGGCGCGTCGATGGTGGAGGGCCGCATCTCGGCCGGCGTGGTGGTGGGCGACGGTTCCGACATCGGCGGTGGGGCGTCCATCATGGGCACGCTGTCCGGCGGTGGTACCGAGGTCATCTCGATCGGCAAGCGGTGCCTGCTCGGCGCCAACGCGGGGCTGGGCATCTCGCTGGGCGACGACTGCGTCGTCGAAGCCGGCCTCTACGTGACCGCGGGCACCAAGGTCGCCACGCCCGACGGCCAGCTGCTGAAGGCCCTGGAGCTGTCCGGCGGCAACAACCTGCTGTTTCGGCGCAACTCGGTCAGCGGGGCCGTCGAGGTGGTGGCCCGCGGCGGTCAGGGCATCGCCCTCAACGAGGACCTGCACGCCAACTGAGCGCGGCTAGACGTCCGCGGCGACCTTCTCCGCGGCGGGGACGGCGCCCAGCGTCGTTCCCCTGGTTTCGGGCAGCAGATAGACGGACGCGAAACTGGCCACCACAAGCGTGGCCATCATGAGCCCGATCGCCCAGCTGCCGTAGGTCGCCAGCAGGGTGCCGGCCATCAGCGGCGGCACGGCCGCCCCGAGGACGCCGGCCAGGTTCATCGCCACCGCCGCGCCGCTGTAGCGGTAGCGGGTGGCGAACAGTTCGGGCACGAACGCCGCCGTGGGACCGTTGGCCACCGCCGCCGCGCCGAACATGCCGACGATGGCGACGACGTACAACACCGGCCTGCGGGTGTCCAGCAGCGGGACGACCGCGAACGCCCACGGCAGGCACGCCACCAGCCCGCACAGCATCACCCGACGCCGCCCGACCCGGTCGGAGATCCACGCCGAGAACGCGACGAACACCATGCTGGTGAGCCCGCCCAGCGCGCCGACGCCCCAGATGAAGCTCCGCGAGTAGCCCAGATGGTTGTGGGCGTACATGACGAGGAAGGTGTTGCCCAGGTAGACGAAGCCCATGCCGCCCAGGAAGCTGCCCGCGACGAGGACGATCTCCCGCCGCTGTAACCGCAGCAGCTCCGCGAGCGGCGCCTTGGGTATCAGGTCGCGGGCCTTCTCCTCGACGAAGAGCGGAGTCTCTTCGATGTTCAGCCGCACGTACAACGCGATGCCGATCAGCCCGCTGCTGATCAGGAACGGGACCCGCCATCCCCACGCCATGAACGCCGGGCTGTTCTCCCCCATGGTGACGTTTACGGCCAGAAACGTCAGGCTGGCGAGGATTCCGGCGGTGCCGCCGCCGAGCAGGGTGAACATGCCGTACCAGCCGCGCTTGCCGGTCGGGGCGTACTCGGCGCTCAGCAGGGCCGATCCCGCCCACTCGCCGCCGACCGCGAACCCCTGCAACAGCCGCAACACGATCAGGATCAGCGGCGCCGCGATGCCGATCGACGCCGTGCTGGGGACCATGCCGACGCTCACCGTCGAGGCGCCCATGATCAGCAGCGTGGCCACCAGCGTCTTCTTGCGGCCGAGCCGGTCCCCGAAGTAGCCGAAGACGGCCGCCCCCAGCGGGCGGGACAGGAACGCCGTTGCGAACGTCGCCATGGCGGCGACGGTGGCCAGCGTCGGACCGAGCGCCGGGAAGAACACCGTGGGAAACACCAGCGCCGCCGCGGTCCCGTAGATCAGGAAGTCGTAGAACTCGATGGCCGAGCCGACGAGGCAGGCGGCGGCAATCCGCCGCATGGGGGTGGTAGGCCGGTGCACGGTTACGACGGTAGGTGAAGCTTGCCGGTCACGCTCGGCGCTGAAGCTGGCAACTTGCTGCGTGTCAGCCGTCGGCCAGCAGCTGTTTTTTCAGCACCTTGCCCATCGCGTTGCGGGGCAGCGCGTCCACCAGCCGCACCTCGCGCGGCCGCTTGTGCACGGAAAGCTCTTGGGCGACGTGGTTGATCAGGTCGTCGGCGTCCAGACCTTCCGCGCCGACGATGAACGCGACGATCCGCTGGCCGAGGTCTTGGTCCGGCATTCCGACGACCGCGGCCTCCCGCACCCCGGGATGGCCGAGCAACGCGGTCTCGATCTCGCCGGCGCCGATCCGGTAGCCGCCGGACTTGATCAGGTCCACCGACTCGCGGCCCACGATGCGGTGCATGCCGCCGCCGTCGATGACGGCCACGTCACCGGTGCGGTACCAGCCGTCGGCGTCGAACGCCTCGGCGGTGGCCTCCGGTCGGTTCAGGTAGCCGTCGAACATCATTGGGCCCCGAACCTCAAGGCGCCCAACGGTTTCCCCGTCGTGCGGCACCGGGGCGCCATTCTCGTCGAGCAGTCTGGTCTGCACGCCGGTGATTGGCAGACCCACCCAGCCGGCGCGTCGCTCGCCGTCCGCGCGGGTGGACAGCGTGATCAGCGATTCGGAGGCTCCGTAGCGTTCGACCGGCTCATGGCCGGTCAGCCGGGCCAGCCGGTCGAACACCGGCACCGGCAGCGGTGCGCTCCCGGACACCAGCAGCCGCGCCGGGCGCAGCGCCCGGGCGGCGGCCTCGTCTCCGGCCACCCGCGACCACACCGTCGGCACCCCGAAAAACAGCGTGCCGCCCACGTCCGAACAGGCCCGCGCGTAATTCGCCGGTGTCGGTTTTCCGGTGTGCACGAAGCGGTTTCCCATCCGCAGCGATCCGAGCAATCCCAGTACCAGCCCGTGCACGTGAAACAACGGCAGGCCGTGCACCAGCACGTCGTCCGGTGTCCACTGCCAGGCCTCCGCCAGGGCGTCGAGGTCGGCGGCGATCGCGCGCCGGCTCAACACCACGCCCTTGGGCAGCCCGGTGGTCCCGGAGGTGTAGATGATCATCGCGGTGGCGTCGGGCGACGGCTCGGGGTAGCGGTGCCAGGACCGGGCGTGCAGCCGAACCGGGATGTGCGGCAGCCCCTCCGACTCGTCGGGGACGGGGCCGAGCCAGGCCCGCACCCCGGAATCGGTGAGCATGTGGCGGCGCTCGGACGCGCCGACGTCGGCGGGCACCGGGACGAACGGCACGCCGGCGATCAGGCAGCCGGTGACCGCCAGCACCGTCGACGCGGTCGGCGTGGCCAGGATCGCGACCCGCTGTGCCCCGGCGACCCGCTCGGCCACCGAGGTGGCGGCGCCGACCAGGTCGCTGCGGCTCAGCACGGCGCCGTCGATGCGCACCGCGTCGGCGATGTCGGTGGCGTTGACCGCCGCGGGATTCAGGGACGCCAGCAGCACTTCAGCAGGCTACCCGGCGGCGGGGAGGGTCAGCCTTGCTCGTCCCAGATCTTGGTCAGGGTGGACAGGATCTCCTCGCCGCGGCCCAGGCCGCCGAGGTGGCTCTCGCCCGGCAGCACGATCAGCTCGCAGTCGGGCAGCAGGGACACGACGTGCTCGCCGTGCGCGAACGGCACGATGTGGTCACTGTCGCCGTGCCACCAGCGGACCGGGACCTTGACCTCGTCGAGCCGGAATCCCCAGTCCTGGGTGAACAGGATGATGTCGTTGAACGGGGCCGCCAGTTGCTTGCGGCTGCCGTTGAGCAGGTCGTCGAGGAACATGGCGCCGAACTCGGGCCGGGTCAACAGGCGCCGGTCGCCCTCGGGCGATATCGCGGCGTAGAGAAGCAGCCCGGGGTTCGCGACCGGTCGAATCATCCGGATGACCAGGCTCGCGCCGATCCGCAGGGGATCGCCGCCCAGCTTCAGCAGGGGCGCCATCCGCTTGCCCAGGTTCATCAGCCCGCTGGTGATGCCCTCGTCGCCGAGGAAGGGCGCGACGCCGCCGAGGATGCCGGCCGCCACGACGCGATCGGAGAGCACGGCGGCGGCCGCCAGCGCGTAGGGGCCGCCGCCGGACAGGCCGATGACGGCCATCTTGTCGATGCCCAGCGTGTCGGCGATGGTGCCCAGGTCGTCGGCGAAGGCCCGGATATTCGGATAGCGGTGGGGCGTCGAGGAGCCGGTTCCGGGACGGTCCAAGCCGATCAGGCGGATGTGATGGTTCTCGGCGTAGACGCGCGCCTCTACCGGGATCTGCCGACGGGCGCCGGGCGTTCCGTGGAACCAGAACATCGCGCGCCCCTGCGGGTCGCCGAATTCGGCGAAGCCGATCTGGCGGTCCTCGCCGACGGCAATGTTTCCTTCGAGCTTCGGGCGGGCGATCTCGATGACCATGCCAGCAGCCTCGCATGTGTCGGGCCGTTTACGAAATGCTCACGGCTCCGGCGTTGAGCGGCCGCTAAGCGCGGCGGCCGGAGCGGGCGTCGATCCAGTCGGAGTATCGGGTGGCAAAGATCGTGGCGTTCTCGTCGGGTGCGAGGGTGCGATCGTCGATAAGGGCTCCGAAGTATGGCGCCCGGACGCCAGTCACGACCCTACGGTGATCACCAATTGCCGCAAGGCCCGCGCGGACGAAGTCGTCCATCCCCATCGCTTCTGGTCCCGCGATCTCCCGCACACCGTTGAGGGGTGGCCCGGCAGCGACGTCGGCCACGGCGGTGGCGACATCGTCGGCCGCGATAGGACGGAACAAGGCGGGTGGCAGCCTGACGATGTCTCCGTCCGTCGCGGAATCGGCTAAGCCAACCGCGAATTCGTAGAACGGCGTTGCCCGCACGATCGAATAGGGCCGGCCCGAATCCTTGATCAGATTTTCCTGAGCCGCTTTCGCGGTGTTGTAGCCGCTATCCGGCATGATCTGCGCGCCTACTACGGACAACGCGACATGGTGTTCCACTCCCGCGTCATGTTCAGCGGCAAGAAGATTCGTCGTCGTGGTTGTGAAGAAATGCATCACGGGCTCATCGTCGAACAGCGGTGAATCGGCGACGTCGACCACGACGTCCGCACCGGCGACCGCGTTGGCGAGGCCTTCACCGGTGAGCGAGTCGACACCCGATCGGCGTGAGGCGGCGAGCACGTCGTGCCCCTGCGCGCTGAGCTTCGACGCCACTTTCGAGCCGATCAGCCCACGCCCTCCAATGACTACGATCTTCATGATGAACCTTTCAGTCGTCTGACTTGTCGGGTGCTCGAGGGCGCAGAAGCGCCGGTGATGACTTTCTTGGCCTCAAATGCATTCGTGGCGCCTTGCTGGTTCTCCAGGGAGCGATAATCCCGCCCGGTTGTGGACGTACCTGATCATGAAGCGGTCCGGGGTGAGTTGTCATCGCCCCAACCACTCTTTCACCCGGGTGAGTAGCGCGCCGCCGTGAACCGACGCGTGGATTGCGTTGATCGGGTGGACGATTACTGAGGCGGAGGTGACTCGGTCGCGGCCGAGGGGCTACCGGGCAGCGCGGGTTGCACCCCCGGCCGGTCACGGCACAGCGCCGCGATGTCGCAGGGCACCGGTTGGCTTCCGGCAACGGGGTTGGTGATCCACAGTGCGGAGCACAACGCGCCCAGGGCGAACAGCGCTGCGCTCACCTGTAACACGTGGGCGAATCCGGAGGCGCTCGCCGTCCCGACGCTGATCAGACCGATAGTCCCGATCGACATCAGCGCGGCCAGCCGTGAGACGCCGTTGTTGATGGCTGACGCCAGGCCACTGTGTTCGATTGGCACCGAGGCCAGCGTCAGCGCCGTCAATGGCGTGATCGTCGCGACCAGCCCGAGGGCCAGCACGATCATCCCGGGAAGCAGGTCGGTAATCGCATGGAATCCATCAGGTTTCGGGCGGATCAGCAGCAGCCCGATCCCCGCCAGGGCGGGCCCTGCAATCAGGAATGCGCGTGGTCCCACCCGTGCGGCGATGCGGCCGACATGACGGGCGAATACGAACGACAACACCGGGATCGGCAGGGTGGCCAGGCCGGCGGCGGTGGCTGAGTAGCGGCCGATTTCTTGGGTGTAGAGCGTGATGGCCAGCGACCCCAGCGTCAACGCACCGTAAACGAACGCGGTGACGAGGTTGGCGGCGGCGAAGTTGCGAAAGGCGAACAGCGGCAACGGAAGCATCGGGCGCCTACTGCGGCGTTGCCAACCCACGAAGCCAGCCAGTGCGGTAATCCCGACCACGGTCGGTGCGATCACCGACGGGTCGGACCAGCCGTCACGTTGCGATTCGATCAACGCATAGACGGTGGCGCCCAACCCTAGCGACGATAGGACCACCCCGGCGGTATCTACCTGAGCGCCTTCGACGCGCCCCGACATCGGGCACAGCCAGAAGGTCAGCGCATACCCGACCGCCATGGGGATCGCTGACAACACGAAAATCCAACGCCAGCCCAGCCAATCGACGCACATTCCGCCCAGCAGCGGGCCCAACGCGAAGGCGATTCCCGTCCACCCGGTCCAGACACCGATCGCTGCGGACTGGTGTGCTTTGTCGAACACCGTGTTGATCAGCGCCACCGAGCCCGGAACGAGAAATGCCGCACCCAGACCCTGGATGAGGCGCGCGGTGATCAGCATCGCCGGTGAGGTGGCAGCCGCCGCCAACACCGAGCCCGCCCCGAACGCCAACAGCCCGAACCTCATCACCCGAACGCGGCCGAACATGTCCGAAATGGACCCGCCGGGGAGGATCGCGGCCGCCGTGGCCAATAGGTAGCCATCGACGATCCACTGCTGCAACACCAAGCCGCCGCCGAGGTCGTGTTCGATGGCCGGCAATGCCAGGTTTATCACCGTGGAGTCGAGGAAGGCGACCATCGAAACCATCACCGCGACCACCATCGCACGGCTGGTCGGTGCCGCGTCGCGCAACGTCACTGTCGGCGCCGTCCGGGTTGTGACGATGAGTGGTGATCCGGGATGTTAGTAAGGCTTGCACCGTCGTAATCGCCGTTCATGGTTGTCCTCCTTCACCTTTCGTTCCCGCCCATTCGTGCCGGTTCAACACGCGGGGGGAAGACGTTTGCGAAAGCGGGTGCTGGTCAGCAATGCGCCGGTGGAGAGGCCGGGTTATCGCTCACGCCGGCAGGATGGCGATGACTTCGACTTCCACGCGGATGTTGGGCCACACCAACCCGTCGATGATGGCGAACATGGCGGCGGGTTCGTGGCGAATGATCTCTTTGCTCACCGCCAGGTATGCAGACGCGTTGTCACGGCAGGTAATCCATTGGCGCATGTAGACGATGTCGGTGAGCTTGGCGCCGGCCTTGCCGAGCGCACTTTCGACGTTGGCCCAGCACTGCCGGGCTTCGTCGATGAAGTCCTCGGGCAGAGTGCCGTCTTCGCGCACCCCGGGCGTACCGGAGACGAAAATCTGCGTGCCGCCACCGGATACGGTGAGAGCATCGGCGTATTCGCCGATGTGATCGGCCACTCCGGTGCGGATCCGGGCAATGGTGGTCATCTCGCGACTCCTTCTTCGTGTGAGGTCTTTTCGGCTGACTGGTTAGACGTCGGGCGTGATGACCACTCCGCTGCACTCGCGCCCGGCGACAACATGTGCAAGTGCGTCCGCGGCCTGATCCAGGGGGATGGAACGCGGGCTCGGCATGTTCAACCGGTGGGAACCGAGCAACGCGGTCAGGCGATCGAGTTGAGCGCCGTCGGAACGGACGTAAACCGCGATGACCTTGATGCCACGGGTCGACGCGGGCGGGCCGGGGGTGATAGTGGCCAGCCGGCCACCGTCGGCAAGCGCGGACATCGCCGCAGCAGCACCCGCGGGGGCAGCGTTGGCGACGGCGGCGATGGAGCCTTTCGCCAATGCCCTGGCTCGCTCTGGCCACGTCGGGTCGCGGTAGTCGATCACTTCGCGGGCGCCGTACCCGCGAACGCGGTCCGCGCTGCCGGGGCCGGCGGTGGCTAGCACGTCGACCCCACGCAGGGCTGCCAGCTGGACGATGAGCCCGCCGGTGATTCCACCCGCGCCGTTGACGAGCAACGTCTCCCCACTGTGCACGGCCAACGCCTCGCTGACCACCTGTTCGGCCGTCAACGCCGGCACCGGAAAGATCGCCGCGGTCTCCCATGAAACCTCGGGCGGTTTGTGCGCGAGCGATCCAACGGGTGCGATCACAAGCGGCGCCCACGTGCCTTGGTCGCGTAGCGGCACGGGATGGCACAGCACCGCATCGCCCACACTGAATCCGCCCGGGTCCGCGCCAACGGCCTTGACGATTCCGGCAGCCTCGACGCCGAGCGCTAGCGGAGGACGCGTGGCAACGTCCCAGCCACCGGTGCGAACGATGTTGTCCCAGTTGCCAACACCGGCACCGCGAACGTAGATGAGTACTTCGTCGGCTGACAACGGCCGCGGCTCCTCCACCTCGAACGTCTCCACGTTGCCACCGAACGCGCGCACCCCGGCTACGAGCATGGTCACGGCGAAACGACCGGCCGGGCGTAGGTCATTGTGTCTCCCTCAACAATCGTCGTCTCAACCGCTCTGATGAATAAGGCGTCTCGCGTGGCCACTGTTCTGCATTCGTGGCGACCCACTTGCCGGTAACGGGGCAAGTTCGGACTCTTGGGCCAGCAACAGATCCCAGACCTGATTGATCGTCGGGTGTGGCGCGACGGCGTGGCGCAGCAGGCCTACCGGAATCTTCGCGACGATAGCCAGGGTGGCCGCTTGAACCAGTTCCGAGAATTCCGGGCCGACAAATGTCGCTCCGAGCAGTGTGTCGGTCTCGGCATCGATGACCAATTTCGCCCATCCTTGGAAGCCATCTCTGAATAGGGTCAGGAATGACAGTGCACCTGGGTACCGGGCAGTTCGCGTCCGCACCACGAATCCTTCTGCGAGGGATTGGCTTTCGGTGCGCCCCGCCTTGACCACTTGAGGCTCGGTGAAGATGACTTGTGCAAGGCTTCCCGCATCGCGGGAAGCCAGCTCGTCGGCCCCCAGTTCGCGGCCCGCGGCCCGGGCCGCGATGATCTCTGCCACGAGATGGCCGTGGTAGGTGGAGATGTGTGACAGCCGAGCGCGCCCGGTGGTGTCGCCCAGGGCGTAGAGCCAGTCGCCTGTGACGCCGACCGCCTGGAGATGGTCGTCAACGGATACGAATCCGCCCCGTGGCAGGCCAACGGTTTCCAGTCCGATGTCCTCGGTGTTGCTGCGCCGTCCGGCGGCCAGGACGACCTCGTCTACCTCGATGGTCTGGCGGCCGTAGGTTGCGGTGACGGGGCCACCGGACCGCGGGCGGGCTACCGCCGACAACTCCGTCTCAAAGTGAACCGTCACGCCTTTGCTTCGCAGTGACTGCGCAACCAAGTCGCGGGCTTCTGGTTCGCAGCCGGGCAGCAGAGCGTTTCCACGTACCAGAAGTGTTACCGCAGAGCCCAAACCGGTCAGGATAGTCGCGAACTCCACACCGACGGGCCCACCACCCACCACCAGTGCGCGGGGTGGCACTTCTGTCATGGTGGTCAAGTCCCGATTCGTCCATGGGCGTGCTTGGGTCAGCCCAGGTATCCCCGGCACGTTGGGACGAGTGCCGGTGGCCAGAACGACCGCGTGGCGTGCCTCCAAGACGGCTTCGGTGTTATCGGCACGCGCTACGCGCACAGTTCGTTGGCCGCTCAGCCGGCCGAATCCATGGAACACCGATACACCGGCTTGCCGCAGTGAGGCCACTCGGTCTTGGTCCGAGAGGTGCTCGATGATCGCGTCGCGTTTCGCGAAAACGGCAGCAACGTCCGGTCGATCGCCCGAAACAATCTCGCGCACGCCAGGAACCGCCTTTGCGAGGTTCAGCACCTCGATCGGGCGAAGCAGTGTTTTGCTCGGGTTGCACCCCCAGTAATGGCACTCCCCAGCGACCAGACGATCCTCGACGAGCGCTACCGAAAGGCCCGTGGAAGCAAGCTTCCGGACCGCGGCCACACCGCCGACCCCGCCACCCACCACGATCACGTCGAAGTCCGTGCCGGCCTTCATCTGCCGCCACTTCCGATGATCGGCGGCGTTGGCCGGCCGGGGCGCAACTCGTCGGCATGCTTCGAGTTGGCGGATTCGCTACGGCGCCCGCGGTGTGTGCGGTCGGTGCGTGGGCGCGAAGCCGGGCCAAGTATCGCGTAGGCTGCGGCAGCGCTCGCGGCGGAGAAGACACTGTAGCTGAGCGGTGATTCCAGGCCGAGGGAGATGGCCATCGTGGTTCCAAATATTACGAGCAGCAGGCACGTTGCGGCGCCGACGAGGTTCGGCCGCCAGCCGGCCAGAAGCAAGATTCCGAGCGCCGTTTCGGCGGCGGTTGCGGCCCACACGATCACGGTCAATAGCCAGCCGGATGCAAACGGAACAAGCTGATGGGCGTAGTCACCGAAAGCACTCATGCTTCCCCAGCTACCCTGCCCCAACGGCTCCCACCAACCGAATCGGTCGGCAACAGCGGACAGGAAGGCCGCGGCAAGCGACAAGCGCAGTGCCATCCGGACAACCCGGATAGCGCTTGGCGTGGGCACCGACGGCTCGCGTTCAATCGTAATCTGCTCCAAAATAATGTCTTTCAATTCGTCGGTGACATCGCTACCGCGGCGGCTCGCTTTCGGTGGTGTCATCCGTCGTGAGCGGGCCGTCTCCGGTATCGACCAGGAAAACTGCGAGCAATTCGGCAGGTTCGGTGGCGCTGGCATTTTCGCTGACCGTGTGGTGCGCGCCCGGGAGTTCCCGCCAGGTCTCACCGGCGTGATACACACGAGCGGGTTCACCTTCGACTTGGCTGCGGATCTCTCCGGAGATCACGTAGGCCATGATGAACGCCGATTTCGCGTGGTGGTGCGCGCCGCTTTTTGCGCCCGGCGGATAGCTGACGGTCACTGCTTCAAGAGACTTGCCGGGAACATTTGTAGGCTGGTTGAAAACTGTTTGCACAACCGGGTTCTGGCCCGAACTCTCCTGTCCAGGCCCGGCTTGGGCCGCAGGCGCGAGCGTCACCGCAACCGACAGTCCGGCGAGTGCTACCTTCAGAGCCATTCTTGGCCGCCTTCCTTTGGGATGTCCCAAGTGCATGCGAAGTCTGCTGTGCACCAACGGGTTGTACGAATCGAAGCGGTAGGCAAACCGTCCCCCGGTAGCCAGCGAAGATACGAGATGAAGTGCGCCTGCAGGTCGACCGATCACCGGAGGTTCCTCAGTCTTCCGCGACCCGCAGGACCGTCTTGCCAGGGATGCGCTTGTCGTTCGCGAATGCGGCGGCGGCTTCGGCGAGCGGTAGCACGGCACCCACTACGGGTTTGAGGCGTCCGTCCCGTACTCGCGCGGCAAGCGCGGCGAGCTGAGCTCGATCGGCTTCGACGAGGAAGAATACTCCCCGCCCATCGCGCGGCAGGATCTTTGGCGGCTCGGCGACGGTGACGAGCGTTCCGCCGGCCCGCACCAGAGCCGCCGAGCGGGCCAGAATGTCGCCACCGATCACGTCGAACACCACGTCGACTTCACCCGCGACCTCTAGGTTTTCGGAGTCCAGGTCGAGGAAGGTGTGGACTCCGAGATCCGCCGCGCGGCCTCGATCTGCGGTCCGGCCGGTGCCGATGACGCGGGCACCGACCTCGCGAGCGAGCTGAACCGCGATCGACCCGACCCCACCCGCTGCGCCGTGGATCAGAACCGTTTGGCCGGCGACCAGGCGGCCGTGGTCGAACAGGCCCTGCCAGGCGGCCAAGCCAGAGATCGGCAGCGCAGCGGCCACCGTATGGTCGATGTCGATGGGCAGCGGAGCGAGGTTGCGGGCTTCCACGGCGGTGTACTCGGCCAGCGAGCCGTTGCGGGCCCAGTCGGCAAGCCCGAAGACCCGCTGACCGACGCTCAAAAGAGTGGTGCCGTAGCCTAACTCGACCACTACGCCCGACAACTCGTGTCCCGGCACGCTTGGTGTCCGGTCATGACCCGCGCGGTCGATCCAAGTGTGCGGCCAGTCGAGCTCCCCGCGTGTGAAACCGGCTGCGTGCACCCGCACGACGACGTCGTTGTCGGCCGCCTGAGGGTAGGGAAGGTCCGTTAGCGCCAGACCCCCGACACCGGCATCACGATCTCGAACAGCGATGGCTTGCATTACATTTCCTTTCTGATTTCGGTTGGTGTCGTCAGGTCAGCCGCTGGTTGCGGTTGTACGCTCACGAGCTCAAGCCCTAGGTCACGGACCCGGTCGAGGAGCCCGAAAAGCTGTGACTGATCGTGGATTTCACCAGTGAACACGGAGTCGGTCGCGCCGGCCTCGAGGCGCATCCCGTCTAACGCGGACCCCAGTCGCTCGGTCACGCGACCGCGGATGCAGATCCGGTACATCGTCCGCTGCACTGAACCCTCCGCTCGTCAGCTGCTGAAGAATCAGCGTTCACCGACGCAGGGTGAGCCGTCATCACCCGGCGAGCTGATTCACCCGGGTGAGCACCGAGGCGTCATCGGGAGGCGGCGACACAGCTCTGGTCCTCGTCGGCGTCCCCGAGGGCAGCATCGCCGACACCGCGTAGCGCCCTAGTCGCCAACAGCTTCGATAACCTCGGCGTCGCCCGGTCATCCGGTCGCTGCGCGGACATAGTCGCCGATTTGGCGCAGCGAGCGCGTCGCTTCGGGAATCATCGGCGCGGCGAATTGGAACACGTGGATTTGGCCCGGCCATACCTTTACCTCCGCGGGCACGCCGGCGGTGGCTAGTCGTTGCGCAGCCACCTGCGCGTCGTGCAGCAACACCTCGGAACCGGATACATGGATCAACATGGGCGGCAGCCCGGGTTGGATGTGATCAAGCGGCTCGTATAGGCAGTCGGCACGCCCGTCGGCGTCGCGGCGTCCTGCGGCGCGGGTGATCAAACCATGGAAGGCGTCGAACGCTCTGGGGGGGAACATCGCATCCGAACCAATGTTGGGGTGGCGCGCTTTGGGCTTTGCGGTCAGCTGCAGCAGCGGTGACATCGTTACCAGCGCCGCCGGCCGCTCACCGCATTCCAGCAGGCGTTGAGCCAGCGTTAGCGCCAGATAGCCGCCGGCGGAATCGCCCGCCAGCACGATCTGGCTGGGCGCAAAACCTTTTCGGCGCAGCCAACGGTAGCCGTCGTGGCAGTCGTCGACCGCATCGCTGATCGAGTGCTTGGGAAGCTTCCGGTAGTTGGGCACCAGCATAGGCGCGTCGGCGAACCTCGACAGCGTGCTCACCAATCGGCCGTGCGAGTGGGCACCGCAGGTGAGGAACGCCCCTCCATGCAGATAGAGCACGACCCGGCGGGTGCCGTCGGCCGGGGGCACACCCCCGGCGCGGATAAGCTGCGCGGTGCAGTCCGCCAGCGCGACGCCGGCGCGCACCGTGCCAAGTGGCGGCGCGATGCCGCGAGCGGCGAATTCGACGGCGCCCCAGGGCCATGGCGCCGAGGGCAGATGGCTGCCCACGCTCAAGGTCGGCCGGATCGTCAGCCGGGCGCTCAACGAAGCGATGCGCGCGGGCACGCTAGGACCGTCCTGGATGACGTCCACGACGGCGTTCGCGCGGACCGGCAGCCGTCGAGCTTTGTGTGCCCGGGCTGCTCCCAGGCCGGGGGATGCTGGGTCTGACGCGGCGGCGGGTGCGCTCATGTGAATTGTTCCGCGCGCTCACCCGGTTGAACCGGCGCCGAGCCGGGTCCCGGGTTGGTCGTGCCGAGTCTGGTTGACGCTCGATGAGCATGTTGGGCATAAGTGCGCACCCTGGCGGTCAGCGAATCTGGGTGATTCGCTTAAGTTTTGGCCTGCGCCTCCGCATAACGGACATTGTTGGCCGGCGGTAGCCGCCTGATGGTCACGGCGCGCCCATACGGCCGCTCGTCCCAGCGCCAACGCCTTGCGGCGCCGCCTACCCCCGTAGGCGATCGTCGCGGCCGCGACCGAGGATCCCGCGCAAACCACGGCGGCGACGCCGAAATCCAGCAGCTGACCATTGATGAGCATGAGGACCGCGTAATCTCCGGCCGCAAAAGCCACAAACAGGGCGGCACTGCGTAATCGGGTCATGGCGCCAGCCCGTCGAGTCCGATCGAGCGGACGGCAAAGATGCTGCGCAGGTATCCGGTAGGACGCCCGCATGTGGTGCAAATCGGATGGGTGCCGCACCGGGATGCCACCTCGCGTTTGTCGCCGACGTACGTCGCCATCGCCCATTGCACGGTGGCCAGGCAGGCTTGACAAAGCGTCTCGATGAGGTCGCCGTCTGGGGTTAGCCCCAGCTGGTCACATCCATCGACGGCGTGTATCTCGGCGACTGCCACCGCCGGCGCACCGCACGCGATGCCGGTCGACACCCCCTGGGCACTGCAGATGGGCTGCAGCGCGTGAAGTTGATCTTCGATCGCCGGTACGGTGTCCATCGCGGCATCTGCCTTCCGATGCGCCCACCGCCGGGCGGACGCGGCGGCGTCCCGGATTCGGTGCGGCAGCCACGGTGCTCGCGCGGCGCCGGAGGCGTATTGAGCACGCGGCCGTTTGAATTGGCGATGGTTCATCTGGCTTTCTCCAATTCGGCGATGGGTTTCGCGGTGGCCAACGCAGCAAGGCGGTCGTCCGCCGTCGCGACCCGTTTCGCGCTTGTGCGGCTTCGAACGCAGATCGGATAAATTGCCTGTTCCACGGATCCCCGGCTGCGATCTGTTAGGCCAGCATTCATTGAGGTGGGATGAGTGGACATCACCCCGCAAACTGATTCACCCGGGCGATTCGGTGAGTATCGCGAGCGGCGAACGCATAATCGATTTCGCGATTGCGCCAGTGGTGATTACGAAAGAAGAGCCCGAAAACGGGTCGTGGCCGTTTCAGTCATTATCAGAAATACGAAATATGTTGCAGTGTAACACGATAATAACCGCGCGGGGGCGCTCGGCTGTGTGATCAGCGAGCGCTCGGGCGCGTCCGACTACCTGGGTGCGCGCCGTCCCACTGCGCATCGATGCGGGTCACCCGGCGGTCCTCAATGACGAGCCACAGCGCTCCGGCGGCCGCGCCGAGGACGGCGATGAGCACCGTGGTGGAAAGCCATTCGTAATGTCGATAGGCGGCCGCTGCCGCCGTGCCGATCAGACCGAACATCGCTACGACCAGCAGGATCAACCCCGGCCAGAAGAAGTTGTCCTTCATCGCGATACCCGCGTGCGGTTGTGTGGTCCGGGAGTGATCCGTCGGATCGTCATGCGTGTCTCCCATCACGGCTCCCTCCATAGTCGGACGAGATCGAAATATTTGGTCAGGTCGAAGCGGCGCCGTCGCGGATGAGCAGCTCGGGCAGCGTAATGGCCCCGATCGTTGTCACCAGCCACACCACGACCGTCGTGGCCAGCCAGGATGCCACGCCGGCAATGGTGAGCCCGTGCGTCACGACCGACCCGATGAACAACGCGAAGATCGTCAATGCCAATCCGGTGCCACCAAGAAACAGGGACGCATAAGGGTGGGGCAACTTCAACATCCACAGGGACAGGACCGCCTGCGATACCGCGAACACCACTACGGCGCCGACGAACCCCGATGCCGACAACGAAACCGCGGGAACGATCCAGGCCGCAATCAACAATCCGGTCGCCCACGATGCCAGCAGCACCACTGCCCGCAGCAGGACTTGCCTCATGGCGTTACTCGTAGGTCGAAAGGCTCTGACTGGGCGAACAACGACGATGACGCCGGCCGAACACACTGCCAGCAACCGGGATCGATATCGGGACCGTCGTCAACTCTTGTTGCCATGGGGCACATCCTGGCGATAGGCAGGGTGAGTTGTCATCGTCCGGGCCGCGATTCACCCGGGTGATCCCTATGCGATGCCGTAGTCGTTTATCTTGCGGTAGATCGTCGCCCGCGACATTCCCAGGGCGCGGGCCGCCTCCTGCTTGTTGTTGCCGTTGTCCTGCAGGCTACGGACGATCGCGTCGCGCTCGAGGGCTTCCATCTGGGTCAGCTTCCGCCGGGTGACCGAGCGGCACTCCGGCGGCAACTTGTCGGCGCCGACAACGCCCGAGCGCTGGCGGGCAACGGTCTCGGTCAGAACTCGTCGCAGCTGCGCGACATTGCCCGGCCACGGCAGCCTGCTGAGGTGGCGCATAGCGTCGGGGGCAAGCTCCACATCAGCGCCCCGGGTGATCTCGCGCAACAACAACGGCACGAGTTCTCCCAAGTCGTCAATCCTGTGTCGCAGTGCCGGCACCGAGACGCTCTGGGGGAACAGCGGCAGCAGCTGCTTGACGGGTGCCGAAGGCGGTGCGGAACTTCGGGTCGCCGCGATCCATCCCCGGCCTGCGCGCGTGGCCAGGATCGAGATGATCGATTCGAGTGTGTCAGTGTCGACCTCGTCCACATCGGCGATGACCACTGCGAAGTCCTCATCGCCGGACTCAGCCGCCAGCTCGGCGACGAAGCGCGCTGCGCTCCGAAATTCCCCCGCACGCATCACCCGGACGATTCGACCGGGTTTCACATGCTCTCCCACCGCCTGGGCCAGCCGCGCCCGGCCGGATCCTTTCTCGCCTTCGACCAACACCCAGTCTCCGTCGCGGCAGCACTGCTCCACCTGCTGGCAGCAGCGCAGCCAGGCGCCATCGTGCCCGGCCAACCCAGGGATGTGCGTGCCCGCCGAACGGGCGATCTGCGGGCGCTGGGCGCTTGTCTGGGACGAAAGGTCAACGTGGAAAACGACATTGGTCCGGCCACCGTGTACCGTCGAGCGGTCGGCGGCAGTGATTTTTGCGATGCGCCCGCTTGGCAGAACGGCCAGCGCCGTACCGGACAGCATGGAGCTGAGCATGTCCGACGCGTGTTCGAGTAGCGTCGTCTGCTCGTTGCCGTCCAGCGCCCGGCGCAGATACGGGTTCATCAACACCACATCGCCACCAATCGCGAGCACACCGCTCGAAGATCGCCGTGTCTGCTGCAGATACGCCTCCAACAGCGCGGTCTCACCCTCGTGAGCCACCACCCGCATGCGATCCTCGATTTGACGACCGGCACTGGTAGCCAGCGCGAGCAACAGTGGACGCGATTCGTCGGCCAGACAACTCAGATTGACGGCTCCGATTACCCTGCGCGTTATCGGATCCCGGATCGGCGACCCCGCGCACGCGAAACCGCTGAACATGGCGACGTAGTGCTCGCCACCGCGGATGAAGACGGGCCGCCCGGTCTCCAGCGCAGTGCCGATCCCGTTGGTGCCCGCCACCTCTTCCGCCAAGCTATAGCCCGGTATGAGGCTCACCGCGTCCAATGCGTTGAGGATGGACACTTCTGGGGCGGCCCGTTCGACCACCACCCCGTCGGTTGAAGTCAGGACGACGCTCACGGCTTGCGCAGCCAGGTCGTCGGTGACGCGCCGCAGAACCGGCGCGGCCGCACGCACCAACCGCGAGCCCGTATCGGGTTCACGCACATACGGGAGCTCGACCCGGTCGGGGTGCACGCGGAGGGTCTGCGACCGACGCCAGGAATCCAGAACGCTTGGGGGCAAGGTCTCCCCCTCCAAGGACCCCTCACACAAAAATCGTTCCCGCATCCGGCGAACGTCGGTTTGTACGTCGCCCCACAAGCTCATCGACGCATGGACCTCGCTCCCCGACCGAGAGGTACAGCCGCCCCCAATATCGGTGTCTCAGTTTGAGACGCGCAACCCTGCTCGGATTGAGACGCTCAGTATACGCCCGCGCCGGTGTCATGGATCACGTCAGCTAATGCATCGGACGGATCGGAAGAGTGACGGTGAAGCACCAACGGCACGCGGGCGTCGAACGCGACGGCGGCCCGGTCGTCAGGTGATCCACGCCTGCGATTCCCTCCCGATCCAGCGAAAAGGCGTGGAGAAATGACTATCTATCAGCTAACCGATCGCCTGCACGACGGCCGCACCGTACGCGTCCAGGCAGACCAAATCTCCGAGACGGTGGCCTCATGGCTGGCCGAGTTGGGCGCCTGCAGTCCATTGGTGGAGTTGCTCAGCGCAGCCGTGCACAACGGCGACTGGCCCGCAACGCACGAGATTGCCGATTACCTTTCGGTCGAAGTTCAGGTGGCAGCATGAGATCGGGCCGGGAGGCAGGGCGGGCTTTCGAGACCCACAATCCCGATCGCGGCCAGTCACAGCGGATGGCGCGCAATAACACGTCTACACTGGTTACCAGCGCTAATGGTGGCGACAACTGTGGATACAACGGGGAGGTCTTCCGCCCACCCGCTTCCCGCTGGGGGGCGGCGGTTGGTGTGAGCATCGCCAGGGCGTCGGGGAACGTGCGCATACCGCCGATTCGTGGTCGTGCGGGCGAGCTGAAGGTGATCGACGCCCTAGTCGCGGCGCTGGCCCGGGGGCGCGGGGGCGTTCTGGTCATCGAGGGGCCGCCGGGCATCGGGAAGAGCCGCTTGTTGACCGAGGTCCTGGCGCTCGGCGAAAAGGCCGGGGTTCGGGCACTATTCGGCGAAGCGTTTGAATACCAGCAGACGGTGCCGTTTTTCTCGCTGTTCATGGCGACCCTGCGCGCGGATCCACCTGTCGGTGATGCGGAGGCGTTGCGTCGCTTGGGCACGTCGGCCGATCTCCGCTACTGGGTGGTGCGCGATCTGCAAGCCGCCATACATACCGCGGCGTCCCGAATACCCTTGGCCATCGTCCTCGAGGACATCCACTGGGCAGACAACGCGACCCTGCTGGCGCTGCGGTCGCTGGCCGCGACACGACCCGATGCGCCCGTGCTGTGGGTGCTCACCGCGCGAACCGGCGCCGGCGGACCGGCCGTTCGCGAGACGCTGAGCGTGCTGGAACGCGAGGATGCCGCGTTCCTGCGGTTGACGCCCGTCACACCGAGCGCGGTAGCCGACATTGTGCAAGACGCCGTGCGAGCCAACGCGGATACGTCACTACTCAATCTGGCCGACAAGGCGCACGGCAATCCGTTCCTGCTCACGGAGCTGCTGCGGGGACTGGACGAGGACGGCCGGCTCGATGTCAGCGGCGGCCGCGCGGTTGCCGCCGGAGACACGCTGCCCCGCAGGCTCAGCGACACCATGCAGCAACGGCTCGACCAGCTCTCCACCGCTGCGAGCCAAGTGGTACAGGTAGCCGCGGCGCTGCCGGACCGGTTCTCGGCCCGGCTGCTCGCCGCGATGCTGGAACGCCGACCCACCGCCCTGGTATCGGCGATTGAAGAGGCCGTCCGGGCCGATCTACTCGTCGAAGACGGCGATCAGATGAGGTTTCGTCACGATCTGCTGCGCGAAGCGACACGGCAATCTTTGCCCCAGTCGCTGCGCCGGGCGATGGAGCGACAATCGGCAACCATCATGCTGGAGATGGGAGCGGCGCCCGAGGAGGTCGCAACCCAGCTCGCCCGCAGCGCCGAGGTGGGCGATCAAGCCGCGATCGTCGCCCTGCGCCAGGCCGCACAGTCGGTGGCCAACAGCGATCCGGGCGCCGCGTCGGATTTGAGCATGCGCGCGTTGGAGCTCCAGCCCCCCCAAGACCCCGAACGTGAGCCACTCGTGACAGAAACGATCGTGCTGCTTAATCGGGCCACCCGCTACGAGGAGGCACAACGGTTGGCCAGCACCACCCTGTCCGCCGCGCTGACGCCGGAAGAAGAGGCCAAGATTCGCCTCCGGCTCCCGACGGTAACCACAGAAGCGACAACGCGACACATCGAAGAGAATCTCCGCGCGCTTCAGCTGCCCGACCTCAGCGACGTCACCCAGGCACGACATCGGGGATGGCTGGCGTACAACCTGGCAATGTACGGCCAACACGGACAAGACACCGCGGCAGCCAACGACGCGGCGGCCGCCGCCGCGGCCGCCGGCGATCCCGAATCGAGCATTCTGTCCGGAGTGGCACTTGCCTGCCTCGAGTGCGCGAACGGATACGCGGGCCGCGCTTTACACCGCGTCGAGGAACTTCAAGCCCTGACCCCCGCCGGCGATATGACCGCTCATCACCTCGCGGCAATCCACCTGGCAAACCTGCTTGCCGTGGTCGGACGGTTGGATGATGCCTCGGCGCTGGTGGCGAGCCGCACGGAGAAATCCCGGAAGGAACGCGACGGCATGGGGCTGCACATCTGGGCCCTGACGGCGGGACAGGTACACGTCGCGGCGGGCCGGTTGTCGGATGCCCGCGCCGCCCTCGAGGGGCTGCCAGCGCCGGAGCGAACGGGGTCGACCTTCGTCGACGCGAGGCGCATGTTGATCCTTGCGGAAGTGGCGGCGCGCACCGATGACCGAACGTTGTTGCTGGAGACGGTGAGCTATGCGCGCGACGCGTACTCCAACGGTTCAGTCGCCGTACGTCGAGGGGCCGCGGGGGTGCTAGGGCTACTGGCGTGGCAGCGCGACGACGTTCATGAGGCGGTGCGCTGGCTCGGCGGCGATATCTCGATACTCGTGACACCGTTCTTGCCTACCGTCTTGGATCAGCTGGCCTTGACCGCGCGAGCAGCGTCAGCCGCCGGTGACGCCGGCCTGCGAGCGCGTCTCCTGGACGCTGTCGACGTGCTCGAACGCGAGCGGCCCGGGGTCCGGGTGTTCTCCATAGTCGCCCAACACATCCGGGGGATCCTCGAGCGCGATGCCGATGCCCTGGTGACGGCGGCCGGCGCGCTCCACTCCTGTTCGCGGCCGTTGCTTTACGCAAGCGCGGCCGAGGACGCCGGTGCCGAGCTGAGTCGCGCACAGCGTAACGCTGAGGCGCTCGACCAGCTGAACGCGGCATTCGACACCTACATCGCGTGCGAAGCGATTGTCGATGCCCGCCGGGTCGGCCGCGCGCTGCGCCGGCTGGGCGTGGAACGCCGCATCGTCGCCCAGACTCGGGCGAAAACGGGCTGGGACAGCCTCACCGACTCCGAACTCAAGGTCGTCAACCTCATCGCACAGGGCGCGACCAACCGCTCCGTCGCGCAGCAAATCCACCTGTCCCCCCACACGGTCAAGACCCACGTCCACAACGCATTCGCCAAACTGGGCATCACCTCGCGCGCCCAATTGGCGCAGCTCATGCGCGGCGCCGATTGATCGACAGCAAACCGGGCAGCTGATGCGCGGGCCTACAATGACGTGCACTGCAATGACAGTCCGGTAAACGGTAGACAGGACGCCCCATGGGGCCTTCAACCGGCCTTTCTGATGTCGGCGGTCAGCCGCTGGTCACTCCGCCGATCCGGGGGCGGGCGGCCGAGCTGGAACTGATCCGCGCGCTGGTCACCGCGGCGGCCCAGGGAACCGGGGGTGTGCTGGTCATCGAGGGACCGCCCGGCATCGGCAAGAGTCGGTTGCTCACCGAAGTGTTCGCGCTGGCCGACGGGTGCGGGGCGCGCACCTTGTTCGGGGAGGCGTTCGAGTATCAGCAGGCGGTGCCGTTTTTCTCGCTGTTCATGGCCACGTTGAACGCCGATCCCCCGGTCGGCGATCTAGAGGCGCTGCGCCGGCTGGGCAGCTCGGCCGACCTGCGCTACTGGGTGGTGCACGATCTGGCCGAAGCGATTCATGCGGCGGCCGCGGAGACCCCCCTGGTGATCGTGTTGGAGGACATCCACTGGGCCGACAACGGCACGGCGTTGGCGCTGCGGTCGCTCGCCACAGGACACCCGGAAATGCCCGTCTTGTGGGTATTGACCGCCCGCACCGGGGCGGGCGGGCCCGCGGTACAGGAAACCTTGTCGGTGCTGGGCCGCGCGAACGCCACATTCCTGCGATTGGCGGCCATGACGCCGGACGCCGTCGCCGACATGGTGTGTGATGCGGTGCGGGCGAGGGCGGCGGCGCCGCTATTGGAGCTGGCCGCCAAGGCGCACGGAAATCCGTTTCTGGTCACCGAGCTGGTCGGGGGACTGGGCGAGGAGGGCCGGCTCAATCTCTCCGGTGGCCGCGCGATGGTCACCGGCGACGGACTGCCGCGGCGTCTGGGCGCAACCATGCACCAGCGGCTGGAGATGCTCTCCGACGACGCTTCCGAGCTTGTGCGAGTGGCCGCGGTGCTGCCCGACCGGTTTTCGGCTGCCCTGCTGGCCGCGATGCTGGAACGGTCGCCGGCGTCGCTGCTGTCGGCGGTGGAGGAGGCGGTGCGCGCGGATCTGCTCGTGGAAGATGGTGAGCGGCTGAGGTTTCGGCATGACCTGCTGCGTGAGGCCACCCGGCAGTCGTTGCCGCAGTCGCTGCGGCGGGCAATGGAGCGCCAATCGGCGTCGGTCATGCTGGGCATGGGAGCGGCCCCCGCCGAGGTGGCCACCCAAATCGCGAGAAGCGCGGAGCCCGGGGACAAGGAGGCGGTTGGCGCGCTGCGCCAGGCCGCTCAGTCGGTGGGCCGCGGCGATGCGAGTGCGGCCGCGGACCTGTGCAAGCGTGCGTTGGAGCTGTTGTCCGCCGACGACTCTGAGCACGGGTCGCTGGTTGCCGAAACGGTGGAGCTGCTCAACCGGGCCAGCCGCTACGACGAGGCCGAAGAAGTGGCCGTGACGGCGCTCTCGGCGGCGGCGTCGCCGGAAGAGGAGGCCGAGATTCGCCTCCGCCTCCCGACGATCAATACGCACAGTGCCCAGCGGCGGGTGGAGGAGAATCGGCGAGCGCTGCAGCTCGGCGGCATCAGCGAGGTCACCAGGGCGCGACATCTGGCCTCGCTGGCCTACAACCTGCTGTTCGATCAGCGGGGGCAACAGCGCGCGGCCGCCGACGAGGCCGCCGCGGCCGCGGCGGCGACCGGTGATCTCGAGTCGAAGATCGTGGCCGATGTGACCCTCGCCTGTCTCGACTGTGGGGACGGGTATGCGGGCCGTGCCCTGCGCCACCTCGAGGAGGCGTGCACGCTCGCCCGCGCGAGTGATGCGACGGCGGCCCACGACTTGCTCGCAGCGCACCACGCCAACCTGCTGGCGGTGGCCGGTCGGTTGGACGACGCGGCAGCCAAGATCGCCGACGGAATAGAGCAAGCCACCCGGGAGCGCAACGCGATGGCCCTCGATATTTGGGCCGATATCGACGCGTGGGTCCATCTCGCCGCGGGCCGGTTGTCCGCAGCTCGCGCCGCGGCTGAATCCGTGCCGCGCCGACAGCCGACAGGCGCGACCGACCTGGGTATGGTCCGCGTGGCGCTTCTGGCCGCAGTGGCGGTGCATACCGATGACCGAAACTTGTTGCAACAGACGGCCAATGATGCGCGTGACGCGTACCCCACCGGCGCATCGATGGTTCGTCGGGCGGCGGCGCAGGTGCTCGCGCTCGCGGCGTGGCAGCGCGACGATGTCCACGACGCGATGCGTTGGCTCGGCGATATCGCGCTACTCGGGACGCCACTCACGCCTGAGGTCCTAGATCTGGTGATCTTGGGTGCGCGGGTGGCGTCGGCGGCCGGTGATGCCGGCTTGCGCGCGAGGGTCCTGCAAGCCACCGAGGCGCTGGAGCGTGAGCGACCACCGGTGCCGGTCTTCGCGGGGGTCGCCGGATACGTCCGCGGGATCCTCGAGCGTGATGCCGACGCACTGGTGGCTGCCGCGGAATTGCTTCGCTCGTCTTCGCGGCCGCTTCTCTACGCGGGCGCGGCCGAGGACGCCGGGGCCGAGCTGAGTCGCGCACAGCGCGACGCGGAGGCGCTCGACCAGCTGAACGCGGCATTCGACACCTACATCGCGTGCGAAGCGATTGTCGATGCCCGCCGGGTCGGCCGCGCGCTGCGCCGGCTGGGCGTGGAACGCCGCATCGTCGCCCAGACTCGGGCCAAAACGGGCTGGGACAGCCTCACCGACTCCGAACTCAAGGTCGTCAACCTCATCGCACAGGGCGCGACCAACCGCTCCGTCGCGCAGCAACTCCACCTGTCCCCCCACACGGTCAAGACCCACGTCCACAACGCATTCGCCAAACTGGGCATCACCTCGCGCGCCCAATTGGCGCAGCTCATGCGCGGCACTGATTGACCCATACGTCAAATACGGGCCCCGCCTGGCCTATTCGTCACCCGTCGCCTGCACCGGCCTAGTACTAGCCCCATCCGGCCCTAAACATCAATCCTCGGGCGATGGTTTTGCGCCGCCCCCGCGACGACCGTAGTAATCGACAACTATCAGGCTTCACCCGAGGGAAAGAGCGAACCATGTTGAACGCGGCGCTAGGAATCCTGGCGATGGTGCCAGTGGCGTTCGGCCTCGCTGGGTACGCGATGGTGTCCCGATGACCTATGGTCACGTGAGCTCGCCGAACAGCAAGCGGGACTCTACATCTCGATGCGCATGCAAGCCGCGCTAGCTGACGGGCGACGTCGATCGCCGGCCCCCAACCGCACAGTTACGACGAGCGATTGCACCGGCGCCATCAACTCCGCCATCGCCGTCGGCGGCCCGGCTCTCGCGGCTGGGAGCCAGGTGAGTCGGCTGGCAGCGTCCGACGCCGTTGCCGGGGGCACCGACCATGGCCGTTCTGGAGCGTGCGGCCCCGGCGCGTCGGCGCCGCCGGAAAATCCGCTGGGCGACGAGTTTCGCTTCGGCCGTAGCGATCCGGCTTCTCTCGCGTCACCCGTCGACATCGAGGAGCGAGCGTCGTGACCCGGCTTGGCACCGGAACCGCCCTGCCCAAAGGCTTCGCGGGCGGTTACGCGTCGTCGGCTATATGACCGTTCGGCGGGCTGGGGCTGCGCGAGGGCGTCCCGGCCCGCCGAATTCCATGTGCACACGATGTTCCTTTGACACCCGAGAGTTCCTGGCCGGCAATGACTCTGGCCGTGCCAACCGCTGCGATCTTGCTGCAACTCGTTCGCCAAGGCGGCATCCGCCCCCTGCCCAGTCGGCGCAGCTCATCCGCCGCCCGCATTGACCAGTCGGTCAATTATCACGGTCACTAGCTATACACCGACCCTGCCCTAAACATCACCCGCCGGGTGATGGTGACGGCGTCTTCGCGCTGCCAACGTAGTGATTGGAAACGGCAACGGAAAGCAATGACACAGAGGAATTGCGAAAAGCGGTGATGAGCAAGGTCTTGGCATGTTGATGGCGATCCCGGTGGTGTTCAACGTCGGTGGCTGGGTGTTGTGAACCGAGGGCCATGTGCGTGTGACCGACGTCGACGGGCCGCCACGGCGTCTCACTTTGAGACGCTCGATCACCTCACGTTGAGACGCTCACCATCCGCTCGCCGCGGTGTCATGAGTTGCGGGAGCCACCCGACCGATGGGAATAGAGGGGAAATACGGTGAGCGGGCAGAGCGTGAGCACGGCACATGCGAACATCCTTGAGCCGCTGGCGGCACGGGCATCCGCCAGCACAAACGGGCACCGCCGGCGTGCGCCGGAGGTAATCGAGGGGAGCGAATCTGATTCAATAAGGTCACCGCGAATGCCGGACCGAACGAGCCCGCCCGAACCTGCAGAGAACAACTGGGATGCCCAGACGCCAGCGCCCGGCCACGGCGCTTCACCGCCGAGTTTTCCTGCCCGGCTGCTGGGTTCAACGCATGCTCGGAGTTCGGGCGTGACCGGCTCAGCTGGACCCAGCGACAACAGCGTCGGAGAAGCCGCCGCGCGAGCGGTGCTGCTCGCCACCAAGCTGCACGTCCCCGCCATCGGAGCCCAGCTTGTTCACCGAGCCGCCCTGTTGGACATGCTGTCGACGGAACGCCGCAAGCTGACCCTATTGAGCGCGCCGGCCGGCTGGGGCAAGACGACAATTCTGGCGCAGTGGGCACTGGCTGCGGGTAAGGATCAGCGGTTCGGCTGGCTGTCGCTCGATGCCTCCGACAACGACCCGGTGTGGTTTTGGATGTACGTGATCGCCGCGCTGCAGAAGGTCAGTCCCGGCGTGGGGGTTCGCGCGGTCGAACTCCTCGCGATGGGCGCCGACCCAGTGCAGGTCGTACTGCCCACCCTGCTCAACGATCTCGACACGATTGACGGCTCGATGGTGCTCATTCTGGATGACTACCACCTGGTCGTGAGTCGACCGGTTCATGAGCAGCTGGCATTCTTCATCAGCCGGTTGCCGGCGAATCTGCACTTGGTGCTGGCCACCCGATCGGATCCCTTGCTGCCGTTGGCGCGTCTCAGGGCCTGCGGGGACCTTGCCGAGCTGCGAACCGAGGATTTACGTTTCGGCGCCAGTGAGGCGGACCATCTGCTGAACGACGTCCTGGGTCTGGGCTTGGCCCACGCCGATATTCAGCTGTTGCACCGGCGCACCGAGGGGTGGGCGGCCGGTCTATACCTCGCCGGCCTCTCGCTTGCCGGACGCGCCGATACCGCCGCGTTCATCAAGACGTTCGCCGGGGATAACCGTCATATCGTCGACTACTTGATGGCCGAGGTGCTCGATGGTCAGCCGCCGCAGATGCGCAGTTTTCTGCTACGCACCTCGGTCTTGGGACGGCTCAACGGTGCGCTGTGCGACGCGCTGCTCGAAACGTCCGGCTCGGCCTCGGTCTTGGAGACGATCGAACGCGAAAACCTCTTTTTGGTTCCGCTGGACACGGCGCGTCACTGGTATCGCTATCACCAGTTGTTCGCAGAGCTGCTGCGCACCGAGTTGCGGCGCAGCGAGCCCGATCTCGTCGCCGATCTGCACCGGCGAGCCGCGGCCTGGTTCGAGACCGAGGGACTCATCGATGAGGCGGTGCGCCACTTGGTCGCCGGCGGCGACATCGAGCGCAGCGCCGATCTCATCGCCGCGGACTGGGTCGACGAAATCAACGGGGGCGGCGTGTCGACCGTGTCCGGCTTGCTTGATCTGCTCCCTGAGGAGACCGTTTTGCGGGATCCGCGTCTGAGCCTGGCTCGCGCCTGGATCGCCCTGAGCGTTGGTCAACTCGATGACGCGGCCGAGTGGATCGAGGCCGTCGAAACCCGAGCCACGGTCGACACCACAGACCCTGGCGTGGTCGGCGCTCAAGTCGTCGTGTTGCGCGCGGTTCACGCCTTCAAGACGGCAGAGGTCGCCACGGCGCTCGAGATGTCTCGCCGGGCGATCACCCTCGATCTCGCCGAAGCGCCGATAGGCCGATCGAGCGCCTATTGCACTTATGGAGCGGCGCTGTATTTCTCGGGCAGCATCAAAGAAGCACAGGCCGCCTTCGAGCGGGCGGTGAAGCTGGCCGAGAAATTGGGCGATCGTCGCGCCCGTGTCGACGCGTTGGGCTACCTGGCGCTGATTTCGGCCGAACAGGGTCACATCGCAGACGCCGAACGGCAGATCCGCCGGGCTTCCGGCAGCTCACGCGACCTGGCGGATGCGGAACACCTCGTGAACGTGATGGTGTCGCTTGCGACGGCCGAGGTCCTCCGCATGCGCGGTGACGCGGTTGCGGCGGTGGCCGCCGCCGACATGGCCGTCATGTCGGCCCGCCAAGGCGGAGCAATCCTGGAGGTGGCCAAGGCACTGTTGGCCAGAGCGGAGATCTTCAGAGATCACGGCGACCACCAGATGGCAGAGGCCATCCTCGACGAGGTCGGTACCCTGCTGCGCGATTGCGCGGACGCCGGCGTCGGCTCGGCGTTGCTCGCGTCAGGCGGGCGAAGTGCCGGCGCCCCAGCGGCTTCGCGCAACGAGGGGCACACGGTCGACGAGGAACTGACCCCCAAGGAGCTCGAGGTTCTTCGGCTGCTCGCCACCCGGTTATCGCGACGTGAGATCGGTGCGCGGCTTTACGTTTCGCTCAATACCGTGAAGACCCACCAGCGCGCCCTGTACCGCAAGCTCCGCGTCGAGCACCGCAGCGCGGCGGTCAGCCGGGCGCGAGAACTCGGCCTCCTGTAGCACGAATCGTCGTATCTGAGAACGCCTCGCGTTAATCACCCGGGCGAACCGGCGGTTGGGTGATGACGGCTCACCCCACGCGGGCGCAGCCTCATAGAGGAGCAAAGGTCGGGTCAGATGGCCTTGCCGACCCGACGCGTTCGAAAGGTGGGCGATGACTGAGGCTTACGTTTTGGGGGGCGTACGAACGCCGTTCACCCGCTATGGCGGCACACTGTCGGGCATTCGCGCCGATGACTTGCTGGGTATGACCATGAAGGGCGCCTGCGAGCGGGTGGGTGTGCCGCTCGACGCGGTGGAAGACATCGTGGCGGGTTGCGTGAACCCCGCTCACGAGGGCATGGGCGACGTCGCCCGATGGGCGGCGTTGGCGGCCGGATTTCCCGACACCGCGGCCGGGTCCACCGTGAACAGATTTTGTGGATCGTCACTGAGCGCGGCGGTGACCATCAGCCACGCGATCAAGGCCGGCGACCTCGGGTTGGGTATCGCCTGTGGAGTCGAGTCGATGTCCCGATCGGGGTGGGCGCTGATGAAGGGCGATGCCGCGTTCAGTCCCCGAGGTCCGGTTCTGATGCTTGACACCATGTGGAGCGGCGCTGGAGGTCCGCCCAACCCGGTGCTGCTGGCCCGCAACGCCTACATCAGCATGATCGAGACCGCGCAGAATGTCGCCGACCGCTACTCGCTGAACCGCGAGGAGATCGACGCGTTCGCAGTGCGATCCCAGCAACGCGCGAAGGCCGCCCGGGATCGGGGTCGGCTGGCCAAAGAGATTATGCCCGTGACGATTCCGGCGACCAAGAAGACACCCGCCCGGCTGGCGGAACACGATGAGTTCATCCGCGACGACACGGCCGCCGCGGCGCTCGCGGCCTTACCGGCCCAGCCGGGCACGACCCAAATGACGGCGGCGAACTCCTCGCCGTTAAGTGATGGCGCCAGTGCCGTCGTCATCGCTTCCGGACAGCGAGCCAGCGAACTGGGCATCGAGCCCTTAGCCAGAGTGGCATCCAGTGCGGTCTACGGCATCGACCCCCTCATCATGGGCGTGGCACCTGCCTGGGCGATCCCGGCCGCGATCCGCCGGGCGGGACTTTCTCCCGACCAGATCGACGTGTGGGAGGTGCACGAGGCGTTTAGCGCCCAGGCGCTCGGCGTACTGCGCGAATTGCCAAACCAGCTGGATGGTTTCGTGGTCCCCGACGACAAGCTGACGCCCAATGGTGGCGCTGTCGCCATCGGACATCCCTTCGGGGCCACAGGAACTCGCTATTTGCTGACGCTGGCGATCGAATTGCGTGAGCGAGGCGCCCGTTATGGGGTTATCGGTGTCTGTATCGGCTCGGGCCAGGCGGTAGCAGTCGTTCTCGAAAATGTTGACGCGGAGTAGAAGACGGATTGCGCGTGACACAGCGGCGGTCAGCGTACGGAGCCGGTGCCGCACGCCGATTGTCCACAACAGATTTCTAGGCCACCCCAATCGCGAGAGCACGCCACCGCCACTCGGCGATATCGCCGGTCGTCTTCACCCGGGTGAATCGGTTTCGAGGGTGATGCCATCTCACCCGCCCCGGCAGCAGGCTCATAGTCGACGAAGCGTTGCGGATCCTTTCCGCGCAGACGCCCGCCCACCAGCAGAGCTGCTGCGTCTCGCCGGCGGGGTCGCAGGACACGTGGGCTAACCAGAACCACGACGGACAACCAAGAAGGGGCACTGACCGGTGAACCCCAGAACAGCACGGCTGCTTTGCGGTGGACAGTTGCCGCGTCCGCGGCTCGCGAGTCTGGCCGCCCTTCACGTCGACGCCAGGGCTCAAGCCCGATCATTTCTCGACTTCGATCGGGTACCGATCTCGCTGGGCCTATACCCGTTGGTTCGCGATCACGGGCACCGCATCATCCTCACCGGTATAGGCGCATCGCAATTGGCGGCCCTGGCGAGCTGGCGGCGGCTCGGTGCGGCCGGCAGGGCCGCGTGGTGGATCGATACGGAACATCTTCTAGAGAATCCGCGGCCGGTCACCTCCGACTCGCTGCTGGTCGTCACATCGCCGTCGGGGTCGAGCAGGCATGCACGCGCTTTGACCAACGAGCTCGGCCGGACCGTGAGACCAGCAGCGATGATCGCGATCACCGATGACCCGGCCAGTCCCCTTGCCGCGGTTGCCGACTGTGAGGTTCTGCTGCGTAGCGGTGCATCGAGCAGCCCGAAAGGGTTTCTGAACGCT
>NZ_LZJA01000299.1:0-14710 GCF_001666785.1 Mycobacterium sp. E3305
AGATCGATTCCGAGGCGGCGCCGCATACCGCCCTGGGTCAGTTCGGTGACCCGGCGCAACCAGCGCTCGGCGCCGCCTCGGAATCGATCTCACCGATGTCGAGGGCCAGCGCGCGGAGATCGCCGCAACCGTCGCCGAAATCGCCGCGCTGCCAGTCGAGAAGCGGCAGGCGGCGCTCGCCGAGGCCGGGCTGCAGGCCCCGCACTGGCCGGCGCCGCACGGGCGTGGCGCGTCACCGGCCGAACAATTGCTCATCGATCAGGAGCTGGCGGCCGCCGGCGTGGTGCGCCCGGACTTGGTGATCGGCTGGTGGGCCGCGCCCACCATCCTCGAGCACGGCACACCGGAACAGATCGAGCGCTTCGTGCCGGGCACCCTGCGCGGCGAATTCCTTTGGTGCCAACTGTTTTCCGAGCCGGGAGCCGGCTCCGACCTGGCGTCGCTGCGCACCAAGGCGGTTCGTGCACCAGATTCCCAAGGCGGCTGGCTGCTCACCGGGCAGAAGGTGTGGACGTCGGCGGCCCACAAGGCCCGGTGGGGCGTGTGCCTGGCGCGCACCGACCCCGACGCCCCGAAGCACAAGGGCATCACCTACTTCCTGGTGGACATGCGCTCGCCGGGCATCGAGATCCGCCCGCTGCGTGAGATCACCGGTGACTCGCTGTTCAACGAGGTCTTCCTGGACAACGTGTTCGTGCCCGACGAGCTGGTGGTCGGCGCGGTGAACGACGGCTGGCGGCTGGCCCGGACCACGCTGGCCAACGAGCGGGTCGCGATGGCCACCGGCACCGCGCTGGGCAATCCGATGGAGGAGCTGCTCAAGGTGCTCGGCGAGCTCGACCTCGACGCCGCTCAGCAGGACCGGCTCGGGCGGTTGATCGTCATCGCCCAGACCGGCGCGCTGCTCGACCAGCGGATCGCCCAGCTCGCCGTCGGCGGACAGGACCCCGGGGCGCAGTCCAGCGTCCGCAAGCTCGTCGGCGTGCGCTATCGGCAGGCACTGGCCGAGTACATGATGGACGTCTCCGAGGGCGGCGGGCTGGTCCGCAACCACGCGGTGTACGACTTTCTCAACACCCGCTGCCTCACCATCGCCGGCGGCACCGAGCAGATCCTGCTCACCGTGGCCGCCGAGCGGCTCCTCGGCCTGCCCCGCTGACGGCTTTCGTCGAACCTTCGCCGAGATTGCCACCACGGTCGTGGATTGCCCGAAATCACGACCCTGGGCCCAATCTCGGCGACGGGGCAGCTAGGAGAACGTGGTCTGCGCGCAGGTGCTGGGCGAGGTGATGTTGACCCCGGGATAGACCACCTGGATGTGGGTGCAGACGATGACGTTGTTGTCGGTTTTGGGCTGACCGGTCTGCCAATCGGTGGAGTCGATGCGCCCGGTCGTCTGATACTTCTCCGGCGGACCCTCGCCGAAGTAGACCGTGGTGATCTCGTCGGACCCCATCGACTTCATCACCCGCTCGTGCTCACCGTTGGCGTGCGCGTCCAGGTAGGCCAGGCGGTTCGACGACCGGATCTCGGTGGTCTGCCGGGCCCAGAGGCCGTTCGGGAAGCCCGTCACCCCGTCGGGCGTCAGCATGTCCGCCCCGGCGGTGAAGTCGCAGTGGCCGTCGGCCTTGAAGCAGTTCAGGATGGTGCGCGTTTCGAGCTGGTTGGGCCCGTCGAGCGGGAACAGCGTGGTCGCGGTGTTGCTGGCCGCGCCGGCCGCCGGGGCGGGCAGCAACGCCAACGCCGACCCGATGACCGCACACCCGGTGATCAGTCGCTTCATGCTGCTCCCCTTTCGGTTCGCCAACCCTGAAGGTGAACCTAACCCCGCGACTATTCGTCGTAGGTGACTTCTACCGAATCAGATTCCGGGTGAGATTGACAGGCCAGGATCAGGCCGTCGTCGAGGTCCTGCTGCTCGAGCACGTCGTTGACCTCCATGCTGACCTTGCCGCTGCGCAAGGTGCACGCGCAGGCGCCGCAGTGGCCCTCGCGGCAGGAGAACGGCGCGTCCAGGCCCTTGGCCAGCAGGACGTCGAGCAGCTTGGCGTTGCGCGGCCACGACACGGTGTGGGTTTCGCCGTCGAGCTGCACCACCGCGGTGGCCGGCGGTGTGTCGCCCGGGGCGGTGTCGTCGATCTTCACCGCCGCGAACGGGTCGGAGTCCAGCGACTTGAACACCTCGATATGCACTTGCGCCGCAGGCACTTTCAGCGATTCCAGCGCTTCGCGGGCCGCGTTCATGAAGGGTCCGGGCCCGCAGATGTACACCGGCCGGCCGGTGTAGGGGGACGCGAGCCTCGCCAGCGCGGCCACGCTCGGCATCCCCTGCAGTGATTCCAGCCAGTGCACCACGGTGAGCCGGTCGGGGTACTTGGCGCACAGGTCGCGCAACGCGTCGGCGAAGATCACCGACTTGTCGTCGCGGTTGGCGTAGAGCAGCGTCACCTGGCCGCTGCCCTCGGCGAGGGCCGACTTGGCGATCGACATGATCGGGGTGATCCCGCTGCCCGCCGCCATCAACAGGAAGTCGTCGTCGAGCGTCTTGGGCACGAAGTTGCCCGATGGGGCCAGCACGTGGATCCGCATGCCCGCCCGCGCGTGCTCGCACAGCCAGTTGGACGCGTAGCCGTCCGCGGTCCGCTTGACCGTGACGGTCAGCGCGTCGTCGGTGAACGGGGAGCTGCACAGCGAGTAGCAGCGGGCCACCGAACCGGTGCGCTCGCTGGGGACGCGCAGCGTCAGGAACTGCCCGGGCGCGTAGCGCAGCCGCTCGGGCGGGATGTCGGGGTCGCCCGGCTCGGCGGGTACCGCGAACACCAGCGACCGCGCGTCGTCGGTCTCGGCGACGACCTCGGCGATCTGCAGTTCAAGGACATGGTCGCCGAGCGGCTCGTCGAGGTTGGCCTCGGCCAAGACCCTATCCTCCCTCTCGTTACAACTAGAACATGTTACAGAAAAGCCGATTCGTATCGCTACCAGCCGCAGGAATACCCTGCTCGACACAAATCGGAACGTGTTCTAGTCTCTGGTGTAAGCCCGCTGAGTAAGTCTGGCCCAGGAGGCAAACTTAAGTGACGTCCATTCAACAACGTGACGCGCAGTCGGTTTTGGCCGGCATCGACGATCTGCTGCCGCGGATTCGGGAGCGCGCTCAGGCGACGGAGGATTTGCGGCGGCTGCCCGACGAGACCGTCCAGGAACTGCAGGACATCGGCTTCTTCACGCTGCTGCAGCCCGAGCAGTGGGGCGGCTTGCAGTGCGATCCGGGCCTGTTCTACGAGGCCGTGCGGCGGCTCGCCAGCGCGTGCGGGTCCACCGGCTGGGTGAGTTCGATCATCGGCGTGCACAACTGGCACCTGGCGCTGTTCGACCAGCAGGCCCAGGAGGAAGTCTGGGGCGACGACGCGAACGTGCGGGTCTCGTCGTCGTATGCGCCGATGGGCGCCGGCGTGGTGACCGATGGCGGCTACCTGGTCAACGGTTCGTGGAACTGGTCGTCGGGATGCGACCACGCCACGTGGGCCTTCCTCGGCGGTCCGGTGATCAAAGACGGCCGCCCGGTCGACTTCGGCAGCTTCCTGATCCCGCGCAGTGAGTACCGCATCGACGACGTCTGGCATGTCGTCGGCCTGCGCGGCACGGGCAGCAACACGGTGGTGGTCAAGGACGTCTTCGTGCCCCGGCACCGGTTCCTGTCCTACAAGGCGATGAACGACGGCACCGCCGGCGGGTACCAGACCAACACCGCCCCGGTGTACAAGATGCCTTGGGGCACAATGCATCCCACCACCATCTCTGCGCCGATCGTCGGCATGGCCTACGGCGCGTACGACGCGCACGTGGAGCACCAGGGCAAGCGGGTGCGCGCGGCGTTCGCCGGGGAGAAGGCCAAGGACGACCCGTTCGCCAAGGTGCGCATCGCCGAGGCGGCCAGTGACATCGACGCGGCGTGGCGCCAGTTGAGCGGCAACGTCGCCGACGAATACGCGTTGCTGTCCGCGGGCAAGGAGATCCCGTTCGAGCTGCGCGCCCGCGCGCGCCGTGACCAGGTGCGCGCGACCGGGCGGGCGATCGCTTCGATCGACCGGCTGTTCGAGGCTTCGGGCGCGACCGCGCTGGGCAACGATCAACCGGTGCAACGGTTCTGGCGTGACGCGCACGCCGGCCGGGTGCACGCGGCCAACGACCCCGAGCGGGCTTACCAGATCTTCGGGAACAACGAGTTCGGGTTGCCGCCGGGCGACACGATGGTCTAGGCCGTGCGCCGGCGACGATGCAGAGCGTAAGAGCGACGCGGGGACCCCACCCGCTTGCGGGGGAGAGGAGCGGCGCTGAATGACGGCCACGACCGAACAGCTGACGTTCGACTCGACTTCGCGATTCGCCGAAGTCGACGTCGACGGGCCGCTGAAGCTGCACTATCACGAGGCCGGGGTCGGCAACGATCAGACGGTGGTGCTGTTGCATGGCGGGGGTCCAGGCGCGGCGAGCTGGACCAACTTCTCGCGCAACATTCCGGTGCTGGCGCAGCGATTTCACGTGCTGGCCGTCGACCAGCCCGGCTACGGGCTCTCCGACAAGCGCGCCGAACACGGGCAGTTCAACCACTACGCCGCGCGGGCCCTCAAGGGGCTCTTCGACCAGCTCGGGCTGGGACGCGTTCCGCTGGTTGGCAATTCGCTCGGCGGGGGCACCGCGGTTCGGTTCGCCCTCGACTACCCGGACCGGGCGGGCCGGCTGGTGTTGATGGGGCCCGGTGGGCTGAGCATCAACCTGTTCGCCCCCGACCCGACCGAGGGCGTCAAGCGACTGGGCAAGTTCTCCGCCGAACCCACCCGGGAGAACCTCGAGGCGTTCCTGCGGGTCATGGTCTACGACCAGAAGCTGATCACGCCCGAACTGATCGACGAGCGGTTCGTGCTGGCCAGCACGCCGGAATCGCTGATGGCGACCCGCGCGATGGGAATGTCCTTCGCGGGGGCCGATTTCGAGCTCGGGATGATGTGGCGCGAGGTGCACCGGCTGCGCCAGCCCGTGCTGTTGATCTGGGGTCGCGAGGACCGGGTCAACCCGCTGGACGGCGCGCTGGTCGCGCTGAAGACCATTCCGCGTGCGCAGCTCCACGTTTTCGGGCAGTGTGGGCACTGGGCGCAGGTGGAGAAGTTCGACGAGTTCAACAAGTTGACCGTCGATTTCCTGGGAGGTGCGTGATGAGCATCCGTTCGCTGGGCTACCTGCGCATCGAGGCCACCGACATGGCGGCCTGGCGTGAATACGGCCTGAAGGTGCTCGGCATGGTCGAGGGCAAAGGCAACACCGAGGGCGCGCTTTACCTGCGCATGGACGACTTCCCGGCCCGGCTGGTGATCGTGCCCGGCGAGCGCGACCACCTGATGGAGGCCGGCTGGGAGTGCGCCAATGCCGAAGGACTGCAAGAGATTCGGAACCGACTTGACGTCGAGGGCGTGCCCTACAAGGAGGCCACCGCCGCCGAGTTGGCGGATCGCCGGGTCGCCGAGATGATCCGGTTCGCCGACCCGTCCGGCAACTGCCTGGAGGTGTTTCACGGCGTCGCGCTGGAGCACCGGCGCGTGGTCAGCCCGTACGGGCACAAGTTCGTCACCGGTGAGCAGGGCCTGGGACACGTGGTGTTGTCCACCCGCGACGACGACGAGGCGTTGCACTTCTACCGGGACGTGCTCGGCTTCAAGCTGCGCGACTCGATGCGAATGCCGCCCCAGGTGGTGGGCCGGCCCGCCGACGGCGCGCCCGCGTGGCTGCGGTTCTTCGGCTGCAACCCGCGGCACCACAGCCTGGCCTTCCTGCCGCTGCCGACGCCCAGTGGCATCGTGCACCTGATGATGGAGGTCGAGAACGCCGACGACGTGGGTCTGTGCCTGGACCGGGCGCTGCGCCGCAAGGTGCCCATGTCGGCCACCCTGGGCCGCCACGTCAACGACCTGATGCTGTCGTTCTACATGAAGACGCCCGGCGGGTTCGACGTCGAATTCGGCTGCGAGGGAAGGCAAGTGGAGGACGACGACTGGGTCGCCCGGGAAAGCACGGCCGTGAGTTTGTGGGGCCACGACTTCACGGTCGGCGCCCGCGGGTAATCATGTCGGCGCCGATCGATCCGCGGGCCTTCCGGCAGGTGCTGGGCCAGTTCTGCACCGGCATCACGATCATCACCACGGTGCACGACGAGGTCCCGGTCGGCTTTGCCTGCCAGTCGTTCGCCGCCCTGTCGCTGGATCCGCCGCTGGTGCTGTTCTGCCCGACCAAGGTGTCGCGGTCCTGGCAGGCCATCGAGGCCAGCGGCCGGTTCTGCGTCAACGTGTTGACCGAGAAGCAGAAGAACGTTTCCGCGCGTTTCGGCTCGAAGGAGCCGGACAAGTTCGCCGGAATCGACTGGCACGCCTCGGAACTCGGCTCGCCGATCATCGACGGGTCGCTGGCCTACATCGACTGCAAGGTGGCGTCCGTGCACGACGGTGGCGACCATTTCGTGGTCTTCGGCGCGGTGCAGTCGTTGTCGGAGGCGCCCAAGATCAAGCCGCGCCCGCTGCTGTTCTATCGCGGGGAGTACACCGGCATCGAACCGGACAAGACGACGCCGGCGCAGTGGCGTGACGACCTGGAGGCGTTTCTCACCGCCACCACTCAGGACACCTGGCTCTAAGCCGTTCCGCGGTACGTTTCGTGCCGGACGCCCTCGACGTCCGCCGTCGGGTCGTGCGCCTCCGAGGACCGCGCGATGTCGGGATCGTCATGCTTATCCGCGGGCTTCGCATCGGTTTCCGGGTGCAGTTCGTCGGCGCGCTTCAACTGCTCCTGCAGTTGCTCTCGCGACGCCGCGACCTCGCTTTGATGGTTGGCCGCCCGTTCCTGCAGCCGGGCGGCCTCCGCCGCCTTGGCCTCCGCCTCGGCCTGGGCCGCGCGGGCCTTGGCGGCCGTCTCCTGGGCCAGGGCCTCGCGGCGTTCGACCTTCGCGGTCTCCAGCTTGGCCTGTTCGCGGATCTCCTCCGCCTGCCGTTGCCGGCGTTGGCGTCGCACCCTGGTGAGCGCGACGACGACGGCCAGAATTACAAAGACCGCCGCGGCGGCGACCACGAGCCAGATAGCGGTGCTGTTCATCATGGGCTCCCATCAGATCGGTTTTCGCCTGGCGCTGGGCCTGGCTCGTAGTGGGATCCCCCTATCTGGCGTAGGTAAAACAACCGGCTGGATCGGCCAGGCTTCGGCCGGGTGACCTTGGCCTCTACCCGGCGGCACCGGGGCGCCGCGAGGATGAGTCGCGCAGGGCCGGCGCCGTACAACCAGTCGACGGCGCGTCGCCGCTCGCTCATCGGCGACCGCTACATGAAGTCCAGCGCCTCGACCGTCGCGATCGGGCCCTCGTGGGTCGGGCGGTTCGCGCCGCCGATGCAGTAGACGGTGTTGCCGACCGTCGCCACCACCTCGGCGTGACGCGCGGTGGGCATCGGGGCCAGGGTGCTCCACTTGGCGTCGGCGATGTCGTACATCTCGACGACGTTCAGGACCATCGTCGGTTCCTCGCCGCCCACCACCACGATGCGGCCGTCGATGTAGGTCGCGCCGTAACTCCCGCGCGGGGTCGGCATGCCCACCAACTTGGTCCAGGCGCCCGATTGGGGATCGAACCGCTCATTCGCCGCGGAGTTCTTGTCGGCGGAGAGGAACCGCCCGCCGATGGCGTACACGTAGGTGCCGTCCGACACCGCGGCCAGGTGTTCGCGGGGGGTCGGCATGTCGGCGGCGTCCTTCCACGAGTTGCCGTCGAAGACCTCGGTCTGCGGGACGAGCTGTTTGGCGTTCTGCCCGCCCACTACGACCAGTTGGTCGCCCACCACGGCGGCGGCCGGGGCCGCGCGTGGGTGCGTGAGATGTGGCAGCTCAACCCAATTGCCGCCGCGCAGCGCGAACACCTTGTCGGACGCGTCGGCGAGTTGATCGCTCGCTCCGCCGAGCACCACCACCTCGTCGCGGTATGTCGCCGCCGCCGCGTGATGCAGCGGGATCGGCAGCGGCGGCCCGGTCTGCCAAACGCCGGTGTGCGGGTCATAGCTCTCGACGGTCTGCAACGCCGTGCCGTTCCGCAAGCCACCCAGAATCCAGATCTTGTCGCCCTGCACGGCCCACGCCATCATCAGCCGGGGCGTCGGCGCGTCCGGCAGCGAGCGCCACTGCGACGCCGGCTGGATCCGGCGGGCCGGCAGCTTCAGCGCTTCCGCCGACGAGGTGAGCTGGCCGTCGCCGACGGCGGTCGACCCGCCGATCGCGTACACGGACTTCTCCACCGCGTCGACGGCCATGCCGTGCCGCGCCGTCGTCATATCGGGCAATCCGGACCAGGTCTTCGTCATCAGGTCGAACGCGGCGACGGTCTTGAGCACTTGGCCCGAGGAGACGCCCCCAACCGCGACCAGGCGCCCGTCCACGATCGCCACCCCGAGGTCGCTGCGCGGCTGGCTCAGCGGGGGCAGCGGCGCCCAGCTCTTGGCGGCAGGGTCGTAGGCCTCGACCGCCGGCAGGTCGGCGGTGCCGTTAATGCCGCCCACCGCATAAACCAGCTTCCCGTCCGAAGCCGCCGCCAGCAGCTGCCGCGGGGTCGGGATCGGTGCACCGAGGCTCCAGGCGTTGCCGTCGAACACCTCGGTGGTGTTCAGCAGCGCGCCGGACGCGTCGACACCGCCGGTGACGACCAGGCGGTCACCGACCACGGCCGCCGCCGCGGCCGCGCGGGGCTGCAGCAGGTGCGGAAGCTCCACCCAGCGGCTGTTGATGACCCGCCAAACCTGGTCGGACGCAACCTTTTTGCCGCCTTCAGATTTCCAGCCGCCGAGCACGACCGGGTTTCCCTGCCAGGTGACGGCCATCGCGTGCGACACCGCGACAGGTAGGTCGTCGCCGCCCTTCCAGCTGTCGATGACGGGGTCGTAGCCCTCCTGCAGTCCGGTGGGGGCGCCGTCGCTGCGGACTCCACCGAAGATCCAGATCGTGCCGTCGGCCTGCGTGGTGGCCGCGGCGTCCCGCGAAATTCGGGCGTTGGTGATCGGTTTCCACTGCATGGGCGGCTGCGCGGTCGGCTGGCCGGAACCGCCTCGGGAACCGGCTTTCTTGTCGGGTGAGAGTGCGAAATAGAGGCCGCCGACGACCAACAGCAGGACCGCAGCGAGCGCGCCGGCCGTCAGCGCGATGCGATTCCGCTTCTTGCCCGGTTCCGTGAACCACGCGGCCGCCCGTGCCCCCGGGCCCCGTGGCGGCCCCTGGGCGCCGCCGGCCCGGGTCGGCGGCGCGGCGGCTTGGGGTGGCCGCGCCGTGGGCTGCGTTGACGACGCTTGTGCGGCGCGCAGCAAGCTGGCAGCCTCGGGCAATTCGGCCGGGCTCGCCTGCGGAAAAGGCGCGGTCTCCCGCGCGTGTTCGCGATCGATCGGGGCGCTGATCGCCGAGGTCGGGTCGTCGTGCGCGGCCGGCAACCGCGGTGGCGGGGGCATGCTCGACGTGTCGAGGGCCGATGGGTGCGCCACCTCGCTGTGCGGCCCGGGCGGCGCCGCATGCCCAACGTCCGTCGCCACGGCCGAGGCGCGTCCGGTGATGGCCATCGCGTCGGGTTTCAGGCCGTTGCGGCGCTGGGCGGCCTGCAGTTCGCGGCCGAACTCCTCGGCCGAGGCGGGCCGCAAGGCCGGGTCGATCGACATCGCCTTCTCGATCGCCGAGCACACCGCGTCCGGGATGCCGTCGGGCCGCATATCCGGGACTCCGGTGGTGCTGATCCGCAGATATTGCGCGATCAGGTCCTCGCCCTTCTTGCGCTCGTGCGCGGCGTTGCCCGCGATGAGCGCGTAGAGCGTCGCGCCAAGCGAATACATGTCGGAGGCCACCGTGGCCGGATTGCCGGTCATCACCTCCGGCGCAGTGAAGTCGATGGTGCCGGAGAAGAATCCGGTCGCGGTCTCGTAACCGCCTTCGATGTGGGCGATTCCGAAATCACTCAATTGGGGCTCGCCGTAATCATTTACGAGAATGTTGGCGGGCTTTATGTCGCGGTGCAGAGTTCCGGTCCGATGCGCGGTTTCCAGTGCGCCGCAGAGCTTCACACCGATGTGCAAGGCTTCGGGCCACGGGACCGGCCCCTCCCGGCGCAGCCGGACGGCCAGCGAATCCGCCGAGTGGTAGGGCATCACGATGTACGGCTTACCGCTGCCGGTGACGCCGACCCGCAGGATGTTGACGATGTTCGGATGCCCGGAGAGCCCGCCCATCGCGTAGCCCTCGCGAAGGAAGCGCTCGCGGCTGTCGTCGTCGATGTGTGACGGCAGCACCTTGACGGCGACATTTCGTCCGAGGGCGGTCTCATAGCAGCAGTAGATGACCCCGGCCCCGCCACGAGCTACCTGTCGCGCATCCTCGAACCCCGCGGCCGCCAGCTCCGCGGCGATGCCGCTCGGTACCGGGGCGACACTCTCGGGCCGTGGCTCATCAGGCATTTGCTGGCGCTCAACCCTCCGCGAAGTATGTGATTGGCGAGGTCAAGATTAGCGCTCAGAACCTCACGGATGTGCTTTTCGGGCAACCTTCGTCGGCTTGTGGGGCGGCGGCGCTCACGCCTCGATGGTCGGGGGGCCTTCATACGGCCGTTGCAGCGCGGCGAATTCGGGAACTGCGGCCATGGTGAGCACGGCCTCAAGCAGCCGAACACCGCCCGGTCCCTTCAGTGTTCGGGTGAGCACCGGTCCGGAGAACGCGTGGCCGTCGACCGCGATGATCGGGCTGCCGGCCTCATCGCCCAGGGTGTCTTGGCTGACCCGGTGCGCCCGCTTGACCGCCTCGTCCAAGCCGCTGTCGTCCTGCGCGTCGGCAAGGCTTTCCGCCAGGCCGTTCTCGGCGAGGGCTTCGCGGACCGCGGGTGCGGTCAGCTCCTCGCCGTCGACGTGGATGCGACGGCCAATCGAGTCGTAGAGGCCAGCGAACGCTTCCGGCCCCCGCTCGCCGACGGCGGCGGCGAACAGCCGTCCCACCCGCGTCGACCGCTCCATCATGTGTTGCTGTTGGTCGTCGCCGTCCCGACCTTCGTTGAGGACCGCCAGGCTCATCTGCCGCAGGGTAACGGGCGTTCCCGTCGCCTGCCCGGCGTCGATCAGCCAGCGGGCGGTCACCCAGGAGAACGGACAGACGGGGTCGAGATAGAGGTCGACATCGGCCACGGCTCCTCCTTCGATCCAAGGCTTGGGGCTACCGAGCGGCATACCCGCTACCGGCCGTCGCACGCCTGCCGATGACCTGCCAGCAGAATGGCCGTATGACGCTGAACCTGGACGAGTACTTCGAGCGGATCGGTTATCGCGGCGCCACGGCACCCAATCTCGAGGTCCTGCAGGCTTTGGTGAGCGCCCACACCAAAGCGATCCCGTTCGAGAACCTCGATCCGGTGATGGGGGTTCCGGTCGACGACCTGGGTCCGGGCGCCCTCTCCCGCAAGCTCGTTCAGCGGGGCCGCGGCGGCTTTTGCTACGAGCACAACGGATTGATGGGCTACGTGCTCACCGAACTCGGCTTTCGGGTGCGGCGCCTGGCCGGTCGGGTGGTATGGATGCGGCCGCCCGATGCGCCGTCGTCGCCGCCGCAGACACACACCGTGTTGGCGGTGACGTTCCCCGGCTCCCACGGTTCATACCTGGTCGACGTCGGCTTCGGCGGGCAGACACCCCCCTCGCCGCTGCGGATCGAGACGGGCACCGTGCAGCAGACGACGCACGAGCCCTACCGGCTGGAGGACCGCGGCGACGGGCTGGTGCTGCAGGCCCAGATTCGGGGCGAGTGGCAGCCGCTCTACGAGTTCAGCACCCGGACCGCGCCCGACATCGACCTGGCGGTGGGCAGCTGGTACGTCTCGACGCACCCGTCGTCGCATTTCGTCACCGGCCTGACGGCCGCGCGCGTAACCGACGACGCCCGGCTGAACCTGGCCGGCCGGAACCTCGCCATTCACCGCGCCGATGCCAGCGAGAAGATCCGCCTCAACGACGCCGCGGCGGTGGTCGACACCCTCAGGGACCGGTTCGGCCTCAACGTGTCCGACGTGGGCGAGCGCGGCGCGCTCGAGGCGCGCCTCGACAAGATCCTGGACGCTTAGATCCAGGACCCGATTCGCCGTAGGGCCTCTTCGATGTCGCCCGTGGGCCCGGCGAACGACAGCCGGACGAACGAATCGCCGTGGGTGGTGTCGAAATCGATCCCCGGGGCGATGGCAACGCCGGTGTCGCTCAACAGTTTCGAGCAGAACGCGGTCGAGTCTTTGGTGAGTTCGGAGACGTCGGCGTAGACGTAGAACGCCCCGTCGGTGGGTGCGAGCCGGTCGATGCCGATGCGGCGCAGCCCGTCCAGCAGCAGGGCACGGTTGGTCGCGTAGTGGTGCAGGTTGCCGTCGGCCTCGGCCGTCGACTCCGGCGTGAACGCCGCAACGGCGGCGAGCTGCGACAGCACCGGCGGGCAGATGGTGAAGTTTCCGGTCAGCCGATCCACGGCGCGCAGCAGCGCCTGTGGCACCAGCATCCAGCCCAGCCGCCAGCCCGTCATCGCGTAGTACTTGGAAAAGCTGTTGACCACCACGGCGTCTCGGGATGTCTGCCAGGCGCAGCTGGTCTGCGGCGCCCCCTCGTAGACCAGGCCGTGGTAGACCTCGTCGCTGATCAACCGCACGCCCGACGCCTCGCACCACGCTGCGATCGCGGCCAGCTCGGCCGGCGCGATCACCGTCCCGGTGGGATTGGCCGGGCTGGCCACGATCACGCCGTGGGGCGGCGGGTCGAGTTCTTCGAGCATCTGCACGGTGGGCTGGAAGCGGGTCTGTGGTCCACACGGGATCTCGACCACCTCGCACCCCAAGGCGGACAGGATGTTTCGATAACACGGGTAACCGGGACTGGCCAACGCGACCCGGTCGCCCGCGTCGAAGCACGCCAGGAACGCGAGCAAAAATCCGCCGGACGAGCCGGTGGTCAACACCACGTCGTCGGGCTCGACCCGAAGCCCGTGCTGGCGTTGATAATCCGCGGCGATCGCCGCGCGCAGCTCCGGAATGCCCAGCGTCACCGTGTAACCCAGCTCGTTGCCGTGCAGGGCGGCGGCCGCCGCGGCGCGTACCGGCTCGGGCGCTCCGACGCTGGGCTGACCGGCCGACAGGTTCACCAGGTCGCCGTGGCTGCGCTGGCGCTCGGCGGCGGCCAGCCACACGTCCATCACATAGAACGGCGGGATGGCGGCGCGCCGCGCGACGTGGTCGTTCACGACGGTTCGAGCACCTCCGCTTCCAGTCGCGCGAGAACCTCCTGCGTTGTGCTGAGCAGGTGGGCGGTGCCATGGGCGCGCTTGAAATACAGGTGCATGTCGTGTTCCCAGGTGATCGCGATTCCGCCGTGCAGTTGGATGCCTTCGGCGGCCGCGTTGCACAACGCCTCGGTGGCGGCCAGGCGCGCGGTGGCCGCATTGGTCGGGGTGGGTTCGTCGCAGGCCTCCGCCACGACGGCCTTCGCCGCGGCGATCGTGACGTACAGATCGGCCATCCGGTGCTTGAGCGCCTGGAAGCTGCCGATGGGCCGGCCGAATTGCACTCTGTTCTTGGCGTATTCGACGGTCAGCTGCAGGCAGCGTTCGGCGGCGCCGATCTGCTCGGCGGCCAGCAGGATGGCCGCGGTGTCGGCGAGGCCGGGGTCGGTGCCGATGGGTTCGGTGTCCTCGGGCGTGACCCGGGCGAGCCGCCGGGTCGGGTCCATGGTGACGGCCGGTTCCGCGGAGAACCGGGTCCACCGGGTCAGCTGGCCGTCGGTGGCGGCGACGACGACGTCGGCGGTGTCGCCGTTGACGACGTAGTCGGCGTCGAAAACCAGCGCGCCGATCGAGGTGCCGTCGGCGAGGCCGCCCAACGTCTCGGCATCCGGCTCCGGCGCGCTCAGCAGCGCCAGCTCCGCCAGCGTGGTGCCCAGCAGCGGCGAGGGCACCAGCGCCCGGCCCAGTTCCTGCAAAACTGTTGCGGCGTCGGCCAATTCACCGCCCGCGCCGCCCAGCTCCTCGGGGATGACCAGCGCGGCGGCTCCCACCTGCTCACACAGCAGCTGCCACAGCGACTCGTCGTAGCCGCGCTCGGAGTCCATCGCGGCGCGCACCGCCGCCGGGTTGGCGTGCTTGGCCACCAGGGCCGCGACGGTCTCCCGCAGCATCTCCCGTTCTTCACTCATGAGCACCGCTCCTGTTCGTCGCTCCTCCGCATCACTGCGTTGTGCATCGTCGCGACGCGGCTGATGGCGCCGCTCCTCCGCATCACTGCGTTCTGCGTCGTCGCGACGCGGGTCGTCACAGCGCCTCCAGCACTCGCCGCCGATGCGCCTCGGGAGTACCCCAGGCCGAACGCAATGCTTGCACGCGTAGTAGCCAAAGCGACAAATCATTTTCCTGGGTGAAGCCGATCGCGCCATGGGTCTGCAGCGCCGACCGCGCCGCCAGCAGGCCCGCCTCGGCCGCCGCCGCCTTGGCCGCGCTGACATCGCGGGGCTCCATCGACAGGGCCGCGCCGTACAACAGCGGCCGGGCGAGCTCGATCGCGATGTGCACGTCGGCGAGCTTGTGCTTGATCGCCTGATAGGAACCGATCACCCGGCCGAACTGGGCGCGCTGCTTGGCGTAGTCGACG
>NZ_LZJA01000300.1:0-1139 GCF_001666785.1 Mycobacterium sp. E3305
GCTTATCGCCAATCGCGTTGGGGCAGAATAGAACCGGTCTAGCCGTCGCCCTTGCCGCGTGACGCATCATTCGCGGCGGCGAGCAGTCGCGACGGGGCCAGTCGGCGCTCGGGGTCCACGGCGGTGCGAATCCGGACCAGACGCTGTAACCCCGAGCGGTCCAGCCCGTCCTCGACCGCGGCACGGCCGTCGGCGAACGACGCTGCGGCGAGCCCGATGTCGGCCCTCATCGCGGTGGCCTGAACCTCTGCCAACCCCCGCTCGGTGCGAGCACCCGAGGCGGCGTCGGCAGCGAGACCGACCGCGTGCAGCAGGAAAGGTCCGGGCACCGCGGTCATCGCCCCGTCGCGAGTGGGTGCGGCATTGCCCAGATTTCGGAACTCGACCACCGCTACCGGCGAATCGGGCGCGGCCGCGGTGCCCAACACCTCGGCTGCCACGTCCACCGCATGAGGTCCCAGCCACCTTCCGATGCCCAGCGCCGGAACCGGATTGGGTGGGTCGAGGTGGATTTGGGCCAGCCGGGCTGCATCGGCGCGCGCCCAGTTGCTGTTCACCGCGGGCGCCGGTGCGGCTTCGAGGGCGCGCAGCAGCGGGGCGGCCGCATCGGCGCCCTGCGGTGACGCGAACGCCAGATGCACAACCGGAACGCCTTGCAGCGCAGGAGGGAACGCCGGTGCACCCGGCGGGGTCCGCAGCACGCTGAGGCTGGTGGAGAGCGCATCACCGATCTGGCTCATGGCACTCGCCCAGGCATCGACGACAGGTCCAAGCGCGTCAATGCTCCACAGCCGGTAGCCGGCCCACGGGTCCTGGGGCGCAACCTGGGCAGCGGTCAACGCAATTGCCGAACGCGACGGGCTGCTGGGACTGGCCGGCACCTCGCCCACGGTGGCCGTCGCCGGTTACACGTTCGGGGGAGGGGTCGGGTTTTTGACCCGCCCGTACGGGATGGCCAGTTCGGCGCTGCTGTCCGTCGACTACATAGATGGCAACGGGCAGATGCGGCGGGCGGCGGAGGACGCGCCTGACGCCGCCGATCGCGGGGCGCTGTGGGCTTTTCGAGGCATTGGTCATGGGTCCGGCGCTGATCCTGTGCGTGATCGGCGCGCGCATGTTCCCCGGCACAGTTGACGCGC
>NZ_LZJA01000301.1:0-2725 GCF_001666785.1 Mycobacterium sp. E3305
GTGTGTGGTCAGCATGCCGTGCGGGTAGCCGGGATAGGCCTTCACGGCGCCGTTCTGAAGGAGGTCGACCGCCCGGGGCGCCGCGCTTGCGAACGGGACGATCTGATCGTCGTCGCCGTGCATGACCAGGACGGGAACGGTGATCGCCCGCAATTCGTCGGAGTAGTCCTGCAGCCAGGACACCACCGTCTCGTAGTGAGCCTGGGCACTGCCGGACATGCCCTGACGCCACCAGTTCGCGATGACCGCCTCGGACGGTTCCACACCCGGGCGGTTGAATCCGTAGAACGGCCCCTCTGGCACGGCGCGGAAGAACTCCGATCGATTTCCCAAGATGCCCGCACGCACCGCGTCGAACCACTCCTGGGGTTGCCCGCCCGGATTGTTCTCGGCCTGCGCCATGCTCGGGGTCGGGGAGGACACCAGCACCGCCTTGGCGACCCGCTCCTGGTGGCGCGCCACATAGCAGGCCACTTCAGCGCCGCCGGTGGAGTGCCCGATGTGGACGGCGTCGCGCAGTTCGAGTTGCTCGGTCAGCGCGGCCAGATCGGCCACCCAGTGCTCGATGTCGTTGCCGGTCCCGACCTGCTCGGACCGGCCATGCCCGCGCCGGTCGTGAGCGATCACCCGATAGCCCCGGTGCAGGAGGAACATCATCTGCGCATCCCAGTCGTCGGCCGTCAGCGGCCAGCCGTGACTGAAAACGATCGGCTGGCCGGAACCCCAGTCCTTGTAGAAGATCTCGACACCGTCCGAGGTGGTGATGGTGGGCACAGACGCTCCTCTCGCAGCCGTTCGCCGTTATCGAATGACAGTCAACCGCAAGCCAAACATTTTTGCCTGCCAGGTCTGCGACAGCTTGGACCGCTGCGAGTTTTCGGGTGTGCCCTCACGACTGCTTTATGTGGGAATTACGCACATCGATGTTGCTGCGAAATGGATTGGTGCGCATTGTGATAACAACTACGGCGGAGTCCTACTGGTAACCCGCTAAATTCGATTGCGCCATGGCCGCGCGCATGTGGTCGCGGTGGTCACGTCAGCGGCGTCGCTGAGGAGGGCCAGGAGACGGGTTGTACGGTATCCAGGCGGCTCTCGGAGGTTCACGATGACACCACCCAATGACGACACCTGGGGTCCGGCTACCGGAGTGGGAACCACGGCCACGATGGCGGCGGCCGCGAGAGCCGTCGCCACCAGGGATGGGATTATCGACGATCCTTTTGCCGAGCAGTTGGTGCGCGCGGTCGGTGTGAGCTTTCTGACCCGCTGGGCTACCGGCGAGCTCGTCGCCTCGGATATCGACGTCGCGGGCAGCTCATGGGGGCTGGCGCAGATGCCCGCATCGATTGCGGCCCGCACGCGGTACTTCGACGAGTTGTGTGCCGATGCCGCAGGAGCGGGCATCCGTCAAGCCGTGATCCTCGCCTCGGGCCTCGACGCCCGCGCCTACCGACTGGACTGGCCTAAAGGGATGACGGTGTTCGAGATGGATCAACCGGCCGTCATCGAGTTCAAATCCACCACACTGGCCAAGCTCGGTGCCGTACCAAAAGTTGACCTACGCACGGTCGCCATCGACCTGCGCGACGACTGGTCGACGGCACTGGTTACGACGGGTTTGGACGTCAAGAAGCCCACGGTATGGATTGCCGAAGGCCTATTCGGCTATCTGACACCAGCGGCCCAGGATCGGCTGCTCGAGATGGTCACCGCCCTGAGCGCGCCGGGCAGCCGACTCGGGAGTGAGGCTGTGCCGAATACCGCCGACATGGACCCCGACGCAGCGCGCCAACGGATGCGCGAGGCCACTGCCAAGTGGCGCGAGCACGGCTTCGAACTCGACTTCGACGTGGTCCAGTTCGAAGGTGAGCGCCACGACGTCGGGGCGTACCTGGATGCGCTCGGGTGGGCGTGGGTCGCAACGCCGATGGCCCAGCTGCTCGCCGGCTTCGGGTTGGGGGCGATCGCACGGGCCGCCGATGATCGACAAACGATGAACGGCGTCAACTACTACACGTCGACGCTGGGCGTCGGCCGCTAGAGGCATTTCGGGGGAGCGGCACTCGCCGGGCGCTCAGCTGGGGCATGCGCGTGCCAGGGTGGCCATCTCGTCCCCGAACTCCTGGTTGGCCCGAGCCACGGCTTTCGCCGAGGGCGGCAGTTCCGTTTTCAGCGGGTCTTGTCTGCCTAGGTCGTCGTTCATCCGGTTCGCGTCCGTCATGAATTCACGGGCCAGCGCTGCCGCTCGCTGCGCGTGGGCCGACAGCCCGGGCGCGGTCACCTGGTTGGCTCGCCGCTGCAGGCCGTCGAGCCACGCCTGATAGTCGGCGTCACTGGGTACCGAGTTTTGTTCGTAGGAGCCCGGCGGCGCAAACCGCGTCTTCGCCTTCAACGAGGCCTGCGCGTCGCGGTTGAAGTCGATGAATTGCCGCACACTCCAACACGGTTGCGCCCGCTCATCGATCCGCCACGCGACGAACAGACCCGCGGCGGCCACGGCTGCGCACCATACCGTCAGCAACCGCCGGGCGGTCTTGTGTGCGTTTGCGGCCACGCGATCAACCTAGACCAGGGATCGGGACGATTGGCACCCAGCGGTCGGCGCCCGTCACGCGTGGGGGCAGAAGAAACCCAGGATCTGTTGGCAGTTGTCCCTGTTGATGAGCGCCGGCGGCGGCGAGCCAACCAGGTGACCGCGCCCGGGCTGTCGGCCCACGCGCAG
>NZ_LZJA01000302.1:0-566 GCF_001666785.1 Mycobacterium sp. E3305
GGCCTGTCGTCGAAGGCGATCCAGCAGATGATGGGGGTCGACGAGCCGGACTACGGGCATTTGCTCGACGAGATGCAATTGTTCGAAGACACCCCGGTTAAGGCGAGCCGCTACCTGTGGCCCCGGGTCGAGGTGGAGGTCGGCTTCATCCTCAACGCCGACCTGCCGGGAGCCGACTGCACGGAGGACGACGTGCTGGCGGCCACCGAGGCGCTGGTCCCGTCGATCGAGTTGATCGACACCCGGATCACCGACTGGAAGATCGAGTTGTGCGACACCATCGCCGACAACGCGTCGTCGGCGGGTTTCGTGCTGGGCAAGGCGCGCGTCTCCCCGGGCGACGTCGACATCAAAGGGATCGATGCGGTCCTCAGCTGCAACGGTGAGGTCGTCGCCAAGGGCCGCACCGACGCGGTGCTCGGCAACCCCCTCACCGCGGTGGCCTGGCTGGCCCGCAAGGTGGAGGGCTTCGGCGTGCGGTTGCGCAAAGGCGACTTGGTACTTCCGGGCTCGTGTATGCGCGCGATCGACGCGCACGCCGGCGACGATTTTGTGGCCGACTTCAC
>NZ_LZJA01000303.1:0-1088 GCF_001666785.1 Mycobacterium sp. E3305
ACCGCGCACCGACAAGTGTCGCGGAGCCGGCGTCAGGCAGCCCTCTGACCAGGCCATTGCGCTCAGAGCGGATTGCCGTATCGACGGGGCTGCGGGGCGGGCCCGCTCTCGCCCCTTCTGGGATTGGGCGGCCGGGATCGGTTCGATGGGGTGCACCGACACGCCTCAGGGATGCTTGATGGCCGTGCCGGGAGGCCTTCGCCCGGGCAGCCGAACCACCAAATGGTGTCCGGCTCGCCCGGCCCGCCAAGAGACGAGGAGGGCTGGTTCTCCTCGAAATCGAGCAGATAGTAGTAGAGCACCGCCTCGTCCAAGTTCGGCCACGGGGCGGGGTCGATGATTGACTCCCTGGTGTCGCGGGCCAGTCCCCAACTTCTGTCCGACGGTGGCGCCGCGTACACCAGGTACATCATCGGCCCATCGGTCCAAGCGTGGGAGACCAGATAGCGGTTGCTACGCCTGCTGTTCTCGAAGTCGATATGGCGCAACAATTTCCGCAGCACATCAGCGGCAAACTGCACTTCAGCGTCGTCGGCGTCAGGCGGTGGGCGCACCATTGTTCCGACCTCCTCTAGTCAGTCAACGCGCCGGGGCCCGCCACGTCCTTCACACGAGTGCCGGCTTAAGGACAACACGATTCTGGAACGTGATAGCGCTGGTGATATCAAATCCGAAGGTCACCTATTGGTCCGGACACGCACTACCCCACCGGACGGGTCCACGTCCGCGTGACGGGATCGCACTGCAAGAGGTAGCCGTCGTTGGAGGTGGTCATGGCGAACACCGAGGTGCCAGGCCGGTCGCATGAACTGCCGGAGGCGTGCACGCCCATCGTGATCGGTGCCTTGGCCCAGCTGTTGCCCTCGCAGACGATCTGCTCGCTGTTGGTCGGGTCGTAGGCCAGCTTGCCGACGTCGCCGCACACCGCGCCGAGCACGGGCGGCACCGGGGCGGCGGCGGCCGTCGACGTGGCGACGGCCTCCGCGGGGTCGCCCAGGCTGACCCCGGCGGGCGCGTCGCCGACCCGGGTGGCCACCACCGGCACCCGCACCACCGCGCCCTGCGCGCCACACTCGTTGGTCTGCACG
>NZ_LZJA01000304.1:0-70937 GCF_001666785.1 Mycobacterium sp. E3305
TCGATGTCGGCGACCGTCTCGCCGATGGTGCCGGGCAGCCGCTCGTCCCACACCTGCTCGGTGCGCCCGGCCACCGCCACGGCGGCGCCGTCGGCCGCCAGGGCCAGTGCGATCGCCCGGCCCAGCCCGCGGCTGCCGCCCGTGACGATCGCGGTCCGCCCCGACAGGCGCCCCGTCATCGCGTCACCCCGTGCACCACGATGGCGGTCGTCTGCTCCACCCACGCATCGTCGAGCTCGTCCTCCGGGCGCAGCAGCATGCGCAGCATCGTCGCGCCTCCGATCAGCTCGATCAACCGGTCCGGGTCGACGTCGGGATGGGCTTCGCCCCGGTCGACCGCGTCACTCAGCCGCACCCGCACCGTCGCGAACAGGTCCGCGAAGCGGGACATCACCCGCGCGTTCAGCGCGGGATCGGCCGTCATATCGGCGACCAGCCCGGGCAGGGCGGCGCGGACGACCGGGGTGGTGAAGACGTCGCGGGTGGCCTCGATCATCATGCGGACGTCGGCGGCGAAATCCCCGGCCGGCGCCTCCAGCGCGGTCGGCGCCACCGGGAAGGCCGCCTCGTGCACCAACTCGGCCTTGCTCGACCACCGCCGGTACAGCGCGGATTTCGTGGTTCCCGCACGCTCGGCGACCGCCGCCAGGCTCAGGTTTGAATAGCCCATTTGGACAAGCAGTTCCGCGGTGGCCGATAGGATGGCCGAGTCGATACGCGGGTCCCGCGGGCGGCCGGCGCCGGGGGCCTTGTCAATGTCGGACGGGTCTGCTTTCATAACGCTACCTACCGTATCGTAATTGCCGAGCCCAGGTCTCAAAGGGAACGTCTCAAAGAGAACGAAGTCTCACAGAATGGAGGCACCCGTGGCCAACGAACCCGTGCTCGACAAGGTCGACCGACTTCAGCGCTCCAGCCGCGACGTCACGACGCTACCCGCCGTCATGTCGCAATGGCTGTCGACCGTCCTACCCGCCGGTGCGAACCCGGAGGTCACCGTCGAAAGCGGCGTCGACTCGACGGGGATGTCCTCGGAAACGATCATCCTGACCGCCCGCTGGCAGCAGGACGGCGAGCCTGTCGAGCAGAAGCTGGTGACCCGGGTCGCCCCCGCCCCCGAAGATGTGCAGGTCTTCCCCACCTATCGGCTTGACCACCAATTCGAGGTGATCCGAAAGGTCGGCGAAATCACCGACGTCCCGGTCCCGCCGGTGCGCTGGCTCGAGCCCACCGGCGAGGTGCTGGGCACGCCCTTTTTCGTCATGGACTACGTCGACGGGGTGGTGCCGCCCGACGTCATGCCCTACACGTTCGGCAACAACTGGTTCGCCGACGCCCCCGCCGAACGCCAGCGCGAACTGCAGGACGCGACCGTCGGGGTGCTGGCCAAGTTGCATTCAATCCCGGACGCCCAGAACACCTTTGGCTTCCTGTCCGACGGGCAAAACGGCGACACCGCGCTGCGCCGGCACTTCAACTGGGTGCGGTCCTGGTACGACTTCGCGGTGCCCGACATCGGCACCTCACCGCTGCTGGAGCGGACCTTCGCCTGGCTGGAGGAGCACTGGCCGGCCGAACAGGCCAGCCGCGAGCCCGTACTGCTCTGGGGCGACGCCCGGGTAGGCAACGTGCTTTACCGCGACTTCTCCCCGGTGGCGGTGCTGGACTGGGAAATGGTCACGCTCGGACCGCGCGAGCTCGACGTGGCGTGGATGATCTACGCCCACATGGTTTTTCAAGAATTGACCGGCCTGGCCGGGCTGCCCGGACTGCCGGAGGTGATGCGTGAGGAAGACGTCCGCGCCACCTACCAGCGGCTGACCGGCGTGGAGGTCGGCGACCTGCGCTGGTTCTACGTCTACTCGGGTGTCATGTGGGCCTGCGTGTTCATGCGCACCGGCGCGCGCCGGGTGCACTTCGGCGAAACAGAGAAGCCCGACGATGTCGAATCGCTGTTCTACCACGCCGGATTGATGAAGCGTTTGATCGGAGAGGATCAGTAATGCTCGGACCGCTCGACGAGTTCCCCGTACATCAGATCCCGCAGCCGATCGCGTGGCCGGGCTCCTCGGACCGCAACTTCTACGACCGCTCCTACTTCAACGCCCACGACCGCACCGGAGACATCTTCGTCATCAGCGGCATCGGCTACTACCCCAACCTCGGTGTCAAGGACGCGTTCTTCCTCGTCCGGCGCGGGGACACCCAGACCGCGGTGCACCTGTCCGACGCGATCGACCAGGACCGGCTGAACCAGAAGGTCAACGGCTATCGGATCGAGGTCGTCGAGCCGCTGCACAAGCTGCGGCTGGTCCTTGACGAAACCGAGGGCATCGCGGCCGATCTCACCTGGGAGGGGCTGTTCGACGTCGTGCAGGAGCAGCCGCACCTGATGCGGTCCGGCAACCGGGTGACCCTGGACGCCCAGCGGTTCGCCCAGCTGGGCAGCTGGAGCGGTCGCATCGCCATCGACGGCGAGGAGATCGCCGTCGACCCCGCGACCTGGCTCGGCAGCCGCGACCGGTCCTGGGGCATCAGGCCGATCGGCGAACCGGAGCCCGCCGGGCGACCCGCGGACCCGCCGTTCGAGGGCATGTGGTGGCTCTACGTGCCGATGGCGTTCGAGGAGTTCGCCATCGTGCTCATCATCCAGGAAGCGCCCGACGGCTTCCGCTCGCTCAACGATTGCACCCGGATCTGGCGCGACGGCCGCGTCGAGCAGCTGGGCTGGCCGCGGGTGAAGATCCACTACCGGTCCGGCACCCGCATCCCGACCGGGGCGACGATCGACGCCACCGCCCCCGACGGCACGCCGGTCCACTTCGACGTGGAGTCCAAGCTGCCGGTGCCCATCCACGTCGGCGGCGGCTACGGCGGCGACTCGGACTGGCTGCACGGCACGTGGAAGGGTGAGAAGTTCGTCGAACGGTTGACCTACGACATGACCGACCCGGGGATCGTCGCGCGGTCGGGTTTCGGCGTCATCGACCACGTCGGCCGGGCGGTGTGCCGCGACGGCGAGCGCGAGCCGGTGGAGGGTTGGGGACTCTACGAGCACGGCGCGCTGGGCCGCCACGACCCGTCGGGATTCGCCGACTGGCTGACGGTCGCCCCCTAGGCAGCCCGCGAACGTCGACTTGTCGGAGATTTTCGGGCCATCTCGCGCAACAAGTCGACGTTCGTGGGTGTCGGGCATTCGCCCTACGAAATCGCAAGAATTGCGGTTGACTGTTCCCCGTGCCAAATCCGCCGTGGATCGTCGACGTTGTCGTGGTCGGTGCAGGATTCGCGGGGCTTGCCGCGGCGCGCGAGCTGGCCCGCCAGGGTCATGACGTCGTGGTCTTCGAAGGCCGCGACCGCGTCGGCGGTCGGTCCTTCACCGGCAGCGTGGCCGGGTTGCCCGCCGATCTGGGCGGCACTTTTGTCGGACCCACCCAGGACGCGGTGTTGGCGTTGGCCGCCGAGCTCGACGTCCCGACCACTCCTACCCATCACGACGGCAAGAACGTCATCCATTGGCGCGGCTGGACGCACTCTTACCGCGGCACCATTCCCAAACTCTCGCTGACCGGGCTGCTCGACATCGGCCGATTGCGTTGGCAATTCGACCGGATCGCCCGCAGCATCCCGGTCGACGCCCCGTGGGACGCGCGCCGGGCGTCCGAGCTCGACGACGTCTCGCTCGGCGGCTGGCTGCGCTCGGTGCGTGCCACCGCGTCGTCGCGTGACCTGCTGGCGATCGTGTCCCGGGTGACCTGGGGGTGCGAGCCCGACGACGTCTCGATGCTGCACGCGGCCCGCTACACGCACGCCGCCGGCGGCCTGGACCGGCTGCTCGACGTCGAAAACGGCGCCCAGCAGGACCGTTTTCCGGGCGGCACCCAGCAGATCGCCGAGGCCGCGGCGGCCGAGCTGGGCACCCGCGTGGTGCTGGGCGCGCCGGTCCGCCGCATCGACCGGCACGGCGCGGGGGTCACGGTCACCACCGACGTCGGCCAGGCCGAGGCCGGATTCGTGGTGGTCGCGGTCCCGCCCGCCCACCGCGCGTCGATCGAGTTCGCTCCCCCACTGCCCGCCGAGTATCACCAACTCGCGCGGCATTGGCCGCAGGGCCAGCTCAGCAAGGCCTATGCGGCCTACTCCACACCCTTCTGGCGGGCCGACGGCTTCTCCGGGCAGGCGCTGTCCGACACCGGACCGGTGTTCATCACCTTCGACGTCAGTCCGCACGCCGACGGGCCCGGCATCCTGATGGGGTTCGTCGACGCGCGCGAGTTCGACGAGCTGGCCCCCGAGCAACGTCGGCACGCGGCGTTGAGCGGCTTCGCCAGGTTGTTCGGCGACAACGCGCTCAAACCGCTCGACTACGTCGACCACCGTTGGGGCGCAGAGCAGTTCGCGCCCGGCGGTCCCACCGCGGCGGTTCCTCCGGGTTCGTGGACCCGATTCGGGCCGTTCCTGCGCGAGCCCGTCGGCCCGATTCACTGGGCCGGCACCGAGACGGCGGACGAATGGACGGGATTCCTCGACGGCGCCGTGCGGTCCGGCCAGCGGGCGGCCGCCGAGATCACCGCCCTGTTATGAACTGATCCGCACGTCCGGGATCACCGATTCGGCGAGCGCCCGCAAATGCCGATTCACCTCGCGCGGGTGTTCCAGCATCGAGCAGTGGCCGCCGGGCAGCTCGACCAGGCCGACGACGTTGGGCGCCGTGCCCGCGATCCGGCGGGCCTGGCTGATCGGGGTCAGCCGGTCGCGTTCGCTGCCGATGACCAGCGTCGGGACCGTCAAACCGTCCAGCTCCAGGTAGCGCGACCCCAAGGCGGCGACCAGCATCCTGGCGCAGCCGGCGCGCCCCGCGGGTGACGTCTGTTCGAAGAACTGGTGCACGATCCTGGCGATGCCCGGGTCGGCCTCCTTGCCCACCGCCAGCATGCCGACCAGATAGCGGCTCGGAATCCGGGCGGCGGTCGGGATCGGGAACCCGCCGAACGCGTGGATCAGCGCGCGGGCGGCGGCGACTCGCGCGGGTGACAGCCCGTGCGGCACCGACAGCAATTGCACCTTGCGGACCAGATCCCCGGTGGTGGTGTTGATCAGCGCGACGGCGTCCGCGCGGCGGCGAACCATGTGCCGGTACCGCGCCGACCACGCGGCGATGGTGATGCCACCCATCGAATGCCCGGCCAGCACGGCGCGCTCGTGCGGCGCCAGCGTCGCATCCAGCACCGAATTCAGATCGGAGGCAAGGTGTTTCAGGCTGTAGCCGTCGCGGCGGGGCATACCGCTGCGCCCATGGCCGCGGTGGTCGAAGGCGATCACGCGGTAGTCGTTGGCCAGGTCCGCGATCTGGTATGCCCAGGCCCGGATGGCGCACGTGATGCCGTGCGTCAGGACGATGGGGTAGCCGTCGGCGGGCCCGAAGACCTCGGCGTGCAGGCGGGTGCCGTCGGTGGCCCGGACGCTCACGGTCTGGCTGGGGGGCAACACGTCGGGATAGGGGTCGATCACGCGAGCCGATCGCCGAGCACTCATCGCCGCTCCCCCATTCAACTCGGCCTCGTCGCCGCAGTTAAGGACTGTCGCAAGTTTATCCCCCACGTCCGTTCGGATTCGGTAAATCCGGCAAACCGTTTCTCGTATGAGACGCTAACACCCGTGTACCCGATGTCCCGTCGGGAATTCATCGCGGCGACCACCGGTGTGGTGGGCGGCGGACTGATGGCCGCGTGCGCCCCACGGCGTCCGCCGCCCGCGCGGCCGCCCCCACCGGACACCCGGTCGATCCTTGTCGTCGGGGCCGGGATGGCCGGCCTGTCCGCCGCTCGTGTCCTCGCCGACGCGGGATGGCCGGTGCGGGTGATCGAGGCCCGCGACCGCATCGGCGGCCGCATCCACACCGACCGCGATTGGGGCGCACCGCTGGAGATGGGAGCGTCGTGGATCCACGGCACGGCGGACAACCCGTTGCTGGAGCTGGCGCGGCGGGCGCAGGCTCAGCTGGTCACGACCGACTATTACGGCTGGGCCAAGCTGGTCGTCGATCCCAAACTCCCACCGCTGGACTATGACCCGACGCCGTGGCGCGCGTTCGTGGAGCGGGCGCGTTACCAAGTCGACGCTGGCAGCCTGGCGGCCGCCGTCAACGCGGCGGCCGTCTCCGAGGGCCTTTCGGCCGCGGACCGCGCCCAGCTGGCCTTCTACCTGACCACCGAGATCGAGGACGAATTCGCCGCCGACGCGGATCAACTGTCCACCATCACTTTTGACGAGGGCGATTACACCGGCGGCGATCAGGACGTCATCACGAACGGCTATGACGCGCTGCCGAGGCTCCTCGCCGGCGGGCTTCAGGTCGAGTTGAACACACCGGTGACCGGAATCGCGCAGCGCGACGACTCCGTCACCGTTCGCGCGAAAGATCGGTCGTTCCAGGGCCCCGCCGTGATCGTCACCGTCCCGCTCGGCGTGCTGAAAGCCCGTGCCATTACGTTCGATCCGCCCTTGCCGAGCCGCCACAGCCACGCGGTGGACGCCCTGGGGTTCGGGGTGCTGTCCAAGAGTTTCTTCCGCTTCGACCGGCGCGGCTGGACGGTGGACAACGCCTTCTATCAGTACCTCGCCGCCGACAGCGGCACGTGGGCGCAATGGTTCACGCTGCCCGCCGCCGCGGGGCCAATCGTGTTGGCGTTCAACGCCGGCGGGCGCGGCCGGGCCGTGGAGTCCTCGGCCCCACAGGATCTGATCGCCACCGCGAGGCCCATCACCCGCCGCCTGTTCGGCGACGCCGCGCCCGTGGAGGTCAAGACATCGGATTGGAGCGCCGACCCGTATGCGCGCGGAGCCTACTCCTTTCATGCGCCCGGCTCCGGCCTCGACGACCGGCGCCGGTTGCAAGAACCGGTCGGCGACCGGCTTTATCTGGCCGGGGAGGCGGTCGGCGTCAACAACCCGGCGACGGTGCACGGCGCCATGGCCAGCGGTCGCTACGCCGCTGACCAGTTGATGCGCCGATTGGGCCGCTAGGACGCGAGCCCGCGGAGTCGCGTCGCCGTGTCGTGCTGCGGCTCGTGCTGCCGGGCCGGGCCCGATACCAGCCGCCGGCGGGCCGTGGTCGCGCCTTCGATGTGCGCCAGGGCGGCATCGACCGAGTCGGCAATGGGCAGGCAGTGTTCGGGCAGCACCCGCGTGAGCCGGCGCAGCGCCGCGCCGCTGACGATGCAGCAGCGCAGCTGGGCTTGCCGATGCTCCTCGTTGAGGGCGAGCAGCGCTCGAAGGCCCGAACCGGCAAGGAAATCCAGGCCGGTGAGGTCGAGGACAAGCGGGGCCCTGAGCCGAGAAAAGCGCCGAATCGCCTCGGCGATCAGGTCCGTGTTGGCCGCATCGATTTCTCCCTCGACGCGTAAGACCGTGGCGGTGCTGCGGGCGTGAACGTGGATTTGCACTCCGGCGCAATCGATTTGGTAGCGGCTACGGGGCTCCCCGAGCAGCTCGGGCGTATGTCGATCGGGTGTACGTAGATCGGGTGAAGCAGTCATGTGAATGTGCGCCCTTCAGGCTTGATAAGGCAGGGCGAGCGACGACGGTGTCCGTTTGGCGCCCGTTGATAACGGCAGCTGGGGACTCAACCTGACCCAAGCCTACCGGCAATGGCGACCGGCGGTGCTCATAACCGGCCACCCGCCCTCGGCCGCGCGACCCGGATTCGCCTTCAACCAGGCGTTTTCACCTACGGCTCGCCGTGCGAAAAACATCGTTCGGCGCGTCGGCTTGGGACCTGGCGATTCAAAGCGGACCGCGGATCTGACCTGCGGCTCAGCGGCGTGTCGCGATCACGACCCCGCGGTCAGGTGCCGGAGGGTGGTGTGCGGGCTCTGACCGTAGGTCTGCCGGTACAGCACCGCGAATCGGCCGGTGTGCGCGAAACCCCATCGCTGGGCGATCTCCGTGACGGTGGCGTGGGATGGCGTGGCGGCCAATAAGTCTTGATGGGCCCGGCTGAGGCGGACGCGGCGGATGTATTCCGTTGGGGTGCTGCCGAGTTGGCGGCGGAAGAGGTATTGCACCGCCCTGGGCGTGAGGTGCACCGCGGCCGCGACGTCGTTGATGCTGACGTCCCCGCCGGCGTGTCGATGGATGAAAGCCACTGCGTCCTTGAGGGTTTCGGGCAGTGCGGGCTCATTGGCCAGGTCCAGCTCCGTGACGTTGGACGGGTAACATTCCAGCAGCGCGCCGGCCAGCAACGGGGCCAGCCCCGCGACCACGAGTGGCTGGTCAGCTGTGTCCGGTCCGGCCAGGGTCAAGGCGACGTAATCCAGCGCCCGGTGCCACGCCCGCACGGCGGCGCGCGAACGCGGGCGCCAATCCGAAAAATGAATCTGCCGGGCTGGCGGGGCACCCCAGTCCGCGGCGACCTTGTGCAGCACGTCGGCGGCCAGGCTGACCACATCGAACCGGGCGCCGTTGCACTGCAACACGCACGGCATGCCTTGGGCGACCAGCACCGGGAAATCCACCGTCGCGGGCGGCCCCCCGGCGACGCTCATCGAGCCCCCGCGGGGCTGGATCACGATGATGCTTTCGGAGGCCACAATCTCCAGCGAGACGCGGCCCTGGATCATCACGTCGTCGACCGTCGCGGCGCCCGCTTCGCACCGCCGATGGGAGACGGCCGACCGGCTCGTGAGTCCGGCGATGCGCCAGGCGGGGTGGTAGGCGCCGGCCAGGAACTGCCGCGCGGCCCGCGGATCGACGGTGCGGAACTGGTCGCGCCGAAGTGCCGAGCCCGGATCCCGGGCTTGCCGCACAGCATCGCCCATGCGGCTGGGGTCGGTTTGGTCCGTAACGGGCAGTCGGCCGACCGCGCCGGCCACCTCACCGGGGCCGGTGTTGTCGGTAACGCTCGTCAAGGCGGTCATAGTCGGCGCTCCCCCAGGGTGTTGCGCGCTGCCCTCATTGCATCACCGGATGCCCGATGACTGCAAGCGTTGCGGCATCCAAGTTGTGGAACCCGCCCGTTGGTAGATGTTAAGGCAGTCGAGCGCGATCCGGTCCCAGGCATATCGAGACAGCGCACGACTGCGACCGGCAGAACCCATGCTCATACACTGAAACCTCTGCGCGAGAAGGCTTCTCAACGCGGCTGGCAACTGGGTGGGAGTTTCCGGGCGCAGCACGAGGCCGGTGACGTTGTCCACCACGGCGTCCCTGAGCACGCCGACGCCGTAGGCCACCACCACCACGCCGCAGGCCATCGCCTGTAGCACCGCGGTGGCGCGTGGAGGTTGTCGCGGGGTGCAGGCGACCACATCGGCGGACCGCAGCAGCATCGCCAGTCGATCGCCGGAAACGGTGCCCGCAAACCGGACCCGGTCGGACACCCCCAACCCGGCGCCGAGAAGTTGTAGTTTGAGCCGCGCCTCGTCGCACTCACGATTCGAGGCTTCCGTCTCCGCCAGCACCAGTTCCGTGCCCGGGACCCTGGCCAGCGCCCTGATGACAATGTCGAAGCCGTTGCACGGCTTGGGGTTCGGCGCAAGGCACACAATGCGATGCAGGTCGGTGCGGGCCTGCGCCGGGCCGCTCGAGTTGTATCGCTCGACGTCCACCCCGCTTGTCAAAGCGGATACGCGGGCCCGGCTGCGGCGCAGCCTGGCGAGCGCGTCGACGTCGTCGGAGCTCTCACCGGTGACCCAGTTGGCGCTGCGAGCCAACAGCGGTTCGACGCGGAGCCGTTCGCCCTCCGCCGGCGCGCCCATGGGCGAGGGCGCCGCGCCCGCGGTGGCCAGGCCCAGGAAACTCTGGACGGCCGGCACCCCTTGGCGCCGTGCGGCCAGCTGGGCGGCCAAACCGCCCAGCCACCCGTACGCGTGCACGACGTCGGGCGCCTCAGCGGACCACTCGTCTGCGAGCGCCCCCGCCCAGTCGCCGACGTAGGGCAGCACGTCCAGGTCCGAATTCGTCGACCGCGGCCCGACGGAGATCGACACTGTGCGGTGGCCGCAAGTTCCGATCCCCGCGGGCCGCCGTCGGTTCTGCCGGACGAACCTGGTGACGGCATTTCCGCGGGCCGCCAGTGCGGCGGACAGTTCCTGCGGGTCGTCACCGACAATGTCGTCGCCGCTGACGATCGCAATCCTCACTTCAACCCCGTTGCGTCGCCCATGGCGTGATGGCGTACCCGGCCCCATACCGGCGAAACCGTGGCGGCGCGGGGCTTCGCCTGAAGCGCCGCCGTTTCGCATGGCGGATAGCCGCGGTGGGGCGGGATCGTTCGCCGGACTGTGGTGTGGTCGTCGATTTGGAAGACTGAAAGGGTGGCCAGCGACCCGCATCGGCCCGCCGTCGAACTGGTAGTCCTGTTGTCGTCGGCGGGGGGGTTGGACGCGCTCTCGACGGTCCTCGGTGATCTGCCGGGCGATTTCCCGGCCGCCATCGTCGTGCAGCAGCACCTCGGCGCCCACGACAGCGTCCTCCCGGCGATCCTTCGGCGGCAGACCGCACAGCAAGTCTGTTGGGCCCACGACGGGCGGCCCCTTTGCCCGGGTCAGGCGGTGGTCTGTCCGCCGGGGATGCACCTTGAACTGACGCCGGACGGCTGCTGTCGCCTGCGCCCGATCAGGGATCTGGGCGTGCGCCGCTTCGACGTGCTGCTGCGGTCGGTCGCCGCCTCGTACGGACCGCGCAGCGTCGCGGTGGTGTTGTCGGGCTCCGGGCAGGACGGGGCCGCGGGTACCTCCGCGATGAAGCGGGCCGGCGCCATCGTCATCGCGGAGAGTCCGGAGACGGCCCTGTACACGTCGATGCCCGTGGCGGCGGCGCGCGCCGGCGCCGACCTCGTGCTGCCGATCCACCAGATCGGCCGCGTGCTGACCGGCATCGTCGAGGGAGCGCCGCTGCCCGAACCGCCGCCGCACCACGGTGGCGACCGGTGCGGGGCGGAGGACGTCGGCGAACTGCCCGAACTCCGGCGCAGCGACCTGGTGAACACCGCGGCGGGCCGGGCCGACCTGGCGCGCGAACGCGCCGAAGAGCTCAGCCGTCGACGCAGGGACCTATCCGCCGGACTCGGCGCCACCACCGAATCGGTGGCGATGGCGCGACGCAGGGCCGCGGAGTCGCGGCGGCGCGCGCAGTTGGCGCACCAGGCGGCCGAGGAAGCGGCCGCGCGGTGGGGCCACTGACGCGGCTAGCTCACGACCTCCATGAGCAACAGGGCGCCCCCGACCGTGCCCTCACCCGACCGGAACGACGTGCACGTGACGCGCACCCGGGTCGGGCGCCCCCGGCGGTTGATCGCGTCGACTTCCGTCTCACCGGAACTGTCGGCGTCGACGAACGCATTGCCGATCAAGGACCGCACGCTGTCCAGGGGCAGGCCGATGTCCAGGGCGGTCAGCCGGGTTCCCACCGCCTCCTCGGACCGCAGGCCCCACAGCTCTTCGCACCCGCGGTTCCACAGGATCACCTTCATCTCGCGATCCACCACCACCATGCCCATCTGGACCGAGTCGACCAGCGAATCGAGGAAGACCTTCGCCTCGTCGAGTTCGAGGCTGCGTTCCCGCAACATGTCGTTGATGGTGTGCAGTTCGTCGTTGGTGGACTGCAGCTCCTCGTTCATCGTCTCGAGCTCTTCGTTGGTGGACTGCAGCTCCTCGTTGGTGGTCTCCAATTCCTCCACGGTGGACTGCAATTCCTCGTTGGTGGTCTCCAGTTCCTCGTTGGTGGACTGCAACTCCTCGTACGCCACTTCCAGCTGGCGATTGGTCTGGACCACCTTGTCCAGCAGCGCGCGCGTCGCGCTGACGTCGAAGAACACGATCGACACGCCCAGCAGCCCGTTCTCGGCGTCGACCAGCGGATTGACGTGGATCTCGAACCAAACGGTCTCGGCGCCCGGTCGCTGCCACTTGACGTCTTGGATGCGCGCCGAGCGCCGCTCCACCTTGGCCTGCTCCAGATAGGCGCGCAGCTCGACCGGGCGGTAGGAGACTTCGAGGTCGCGCAGCAGCCGGCCGATGTCGCGGGCCGAGAGCCCGAACAGCGCCTCGGCCTGCTGGTTGATCATCGCGACGGTGTCCTCGCCGGTGATCACGATCTGGGCCACCGGGCTGGCGCGGAAAGCCAAGTCACGCACCGTCGTCAGGCCCGTGAGGTCGACGTTGCGTTCGTAGAACGCACCGGCGGGGTCGTAGCGCTCGACCCCGCTGTGGCTTCCGACCGCCTTGCGGAAGATGCGGTGCTTGAGGTTCAGCGGCGTGAACCGGTCGCCGTGGCTGAGCAACATCTCGGCGTGCCCGAGGAACAGCGTGCCCTGCGGTGCGAGCGCAAAGTGCAAGCGGCCCAGGACGTTTCGCTGAGTCTCGGCGTTGAGGTACATGAGCGTATTGCGGCACACCAGCAGGTCGACGCGGGAGATGGGCGCATCCTTGACCAGATCGTTGCGGCCGAAGATCACCGCGCGGCGCAACTCCTTCTGAAACACGTAGCGGCCGTTGACCTGTTCGAAATAGCGCGCCAGGAGATCGGGCGGCACCGACTCGACGGCCTTGGCGTCATAGGACGCCGCCCGCGCCTCGGTCAGCGCGTCCTCATCGATGTCGGTGGCGTAGATCTTGACCCGTTGCCGGAAACCCTCGGCGCCCAGCGCCTCGGCCAGCAGCATGGCCAGCGTGTAGGCCTCCTCGCCGGAGGCGCATCCCGCGCTCCACACCCGAATCGGATCGCCGGGACCACGCTCGGCCAGCATCCGCGGAATGACCTCGGAAGCGATGTACTCCCACGCGTCCGGGTCGCGAAAGAAGGCGGTGACGTTGATCAGGATGGTGTTGAACAGGGCCGCGAATTCGTCCGAACTGGCCTGCAGAAAGTCGAGGTATTCCTCGAATGTGCTGTAGCCCGCCTGATCCATTCGGTGGCGGACCCGGCGCATCAGCGACGTGCGCTTGTACCCCGTGAAGTCGAAGCCCCGCGAATCGCGCATGTAGCGCAGCAGGGCCTCGAAAGCCTCGTCAGTCGTGCCGTCCATTCAAGTCCCGTCCGCATCGAGCCTGGCCGAAGGACTTGAACACTACTCGCGGTCGTCAGAATCGATCGTCGTGACCGACCATCGCCCAGACGGTCTTGCCGGACGAGGTGGGGGTGGCGCCCCACGTCCGGCACAGCGCGGAAACGATGGCCAGACCGGACACGGTTTCCGCGCCGCGCCGGCCGTCCTCGTGCCGGACCGGCAACTGGTCGCTGGCGTCCTGTACGGCGACGGTGACGGCCTCGCGATGGCTTTCGACGATTAGCACCGGGGCACTCTCGGTGTGGTGGAGCACGTTTTCGATGAAGACGGTGGCCACGGTGGTCGCGATGGGAATCACCGCGCGCCGGTCCCATTCGGTGAGCCAGTCGGTGACGACGGTTCGGGCCATCCCCAGGGTGCCGTCCGAACGGGGCAGCTCGGTGCGCGCGCGGCGCCTGATCTGCAGCGCCCGGCCGCGCACGGCATCCAGCGCCAGCTCGCGGCTCGCGTGGACGGGCACGTAGCGGGCCACCCCGACCCCGATGATCGCCCGCCGGACGGACGGTTCCGCGGACACGAGCAGGATGGGTACGTCGGGCCAGGTGCTGACGTGCCAGCGAGCGCTGGTGAAAACGGTCCAGGCAGAGGCCGTCGGCACGGTGAGCCGGTCGACGTCGACGATGACCGCGCGGGGCTCGTCCAGCGCGGCCTTGATCACGATGTCGCGCAGGCCGCGATACGTGGAGCTGTCCAGCACGCCGTCCGCCACCAGGATCGGCATGTCCTGTTGTTCTTCGGCGGCGATGCGGATGGCCGACTCAGTCACCGCCATCACCGCCGTGCGGAGCGGTGGCCGACAACCGGTCGCTGAGCACCGCCAGCGCCCGTTCGGTTTCTTCGGCGAGGCCGCTGTAACGCATCTTCAGGGGACCGGGTCCAGCCTTGTCCGCCAATTGCCGCGCCAATCGGGCCTTCTCCTGCAGGCTGCGCAGCGCCACCCACAGCGCGCCGTCGACCTCGGTGTCCCGCGCGGCCAGCAGCGCGTCGGCCGTCCAGGCGTGCCCCACCTGGCAGCGGAAGTTGCCTTCGCTGATGGACACCAGGGAGCCGTTGCAGTCCGGGCAGGTGTACCCGGACGGGGTGCCGAGCTGTTGGGTGTCGAAGTCGGTCGAAAACCGCGACATCATGGCGATCCGGTTTTCGAGCTCCATCGCGGCGTCGCGTTCCATGTTGGGGTCCTTGGTCTTCTGGTGCGACAGCTCTTTGAGGACCGCGCCGATGTCGGCGGCCGCCGCATCATGATCCAGCACGCCGGCGTCGCGCGCGTTGGCCGGCATGGCGGGGAACAACGCGTCGTCGGGTGATTGGCCGATGGTGGTACCGCCGCGGGACCGAATGGCACCCAGGCCGAGCACACCGTCGTCGAGCACGCCCGAGAGCACGACTCCGATCGCGCGGGGCCCGAATGCCAGGGCGACCGAGCGGAACAGCGCGTTGATCGCCGGCCGGTGCCCGTTCTCGGTCGGGCCCTGCGAGAGGACCACGCGGTGGTCGGCAGCCAGCAGATGTCGATCGGGCGGGGCGACGTAAATTCGCGCGGGTTCGAGTTTGGCGCCGTCCTCCGCGGTGACGGCCGGCAACGGCCCGCTGCGGTCGACGATGCGAGCCAACACGCTCGGCGCGCCGGCGGGAATGTGCAGGGTCACCAGGTAGGCGTACGGCACATCGGCGGACAAACCCGCCGCCAGCTTCGACAGCGCCTCCACTCCCCCCGCGGAGGCGCCGATCGCCACCACGCCACGCAAGCCGCCGGATTCGTCAGTCATCACTTTCGACTACCCGCATCAATAGTAGGTATTCAACTCCGCAGTAGGTATTCAACTCCGCGCGGGATAGCTGTCGGGGATTCGCAGACCTGGGTTTTCACCGCGGCCGCGGCGGGCACCCTGAGTTGTCTGGTCGCGGACAGGAGGGTGAATCATGCCGAACTCGTCGATCAAGAACGAAAAGTTGTACAAGGACCTGCGCAAGCAGGGTGACTCCAAGGAAAAGGCGGCCCGCATCTCCAACGCGGCCGCCGCGCGGGGCAAGTCCTCGGTTTCGCGCAAGGGCGGGAAGTCCGGGTCGTATCAGGACTGGACCGTCCCACAGTTGAGGAAGCGGGCGAAAGAGCTTGGCATGTCAGGGTATTCGAACCTGACGAAGGACAAGCTGGTAGCCAAGCTGCGCAATCACTGAGTGAGGCCGAGCCGCTCGGCCAGCACCAGGAAGGCGACCGCGTAATCGTTGCCGGCGGTGCGCGCCCGGATCCGCTCCCAGTCCAGCTGCTCGCGGACGGCGCGCACGGCCGGCAGCAGCCTGGCGAAGTCGCAGTAGTGCTCGCCCAGGGCGCGAAGTTGCTGGACGAGCACCATCGTCGGCGGTAGCACGGGCATCCTGACGGCGAGCACGTCGTGCTGCTCGGCGCAGTCCAGCGTGGACGACTCCACCCGCACGCCGTTGAGGCGGTGCAGCACATCCACCACCGTGTCGCCGGTGCGCGCCTTGAAAAGCCAATCCTCCGGGGGACGCTCGATGGCGAAGCCCGCATTGCGCAGCGTCGCGACGGCGTCCTCCACGTCCGACTCGGCCACCACCAGGTCCACGTCATGGGTGCGCTCCGGCGCACCGTAGGCCCACAACGCGTAGCTGCCCGCCAGCGCGAAGCGGGGGCCGTTCTCCTTCAGCGCCGACGCGGCGCCGCGCAGCGCTTCCCGCAGCTGCATGCTGGAAGCGGGTGCGTCGACGTGGGTCTCGATCGGTCCCATGGTGCCCAAGTCATACCCGGCCGACGGCCAGTGCAACCTGCGCTAACGCGGCCGGAGATTGGTAAGCCCGTTTAATCTGCCCCCAATTGGGAAAATCTTTCGAGGTGTCAACCGCTTGGCTCGGCGCCTACGAAGCCGCCGCCGTCGTAATCCCCGCCTGCAACGAGCGGGCGAAGCTGCCGGCCTGCCTGCGCGCCGTCCTCACCGCCGCCCTGTGCGCCCCCATCCCGGTCACCGTCGTTGTGGTGCTTGACGACTGCGACGACGGCAGTGCCGAGTTGGCCGGCGAGTACGGGCCCGATGTGCACTTCATCAGCGTCGAGGCGCACAACGTCGGCACGGCGCGGGCGGTCGGGTTCGGTTACGCGCGGTCGCTGGTCGGGGACCCCGACCGGTGCTGGTACGCCACCACCGATGCGGATAGCAGAGTCGACCCCGACTGGCTGGTGCACCAACTCCGGGCGCGGGCCGACATGGTGCTGGGCGTGGTGCGAGTCACCGACTGGCGCCACCACGGCGCCGAAGTCGTCAACCGCTATTTGCAGTCCTACCAAGCGAACCCGCTTTACCGGCGCGACCAACACGACCACATACACGGCGCCAACATGGGTTTCAGCGCACGGGCCTACTGGCGCGTCGGCGGCTTTCGCACGCTCGCCTCCGGCGAGGATTCCGACCTGGTCGAGCGGTTCGAGGCCGCCGGCTACCGCGTTCACCGCGACACCGAACTCTCCGTCATCACGTCGGCGCGAACCCAGGCTCGGGCGCCACACGGGTTCGCTCACCACCTCAGGCAACTGGGGAGATCGGCGGCGGGTGATTGCGCGTGACGGCGGGACTGGTCAGGCATTGGCTGGAGTCGGAACGACTCGAGCTCCCACTGCCCGCCTCCGGGCGCACCGCCGAGCGCTGGCAACGGCTCTCGTCGCTGGCCGAAGAGAACATCGTGGCGGCCAGGGTCGCCGAAGCGCACGTCGATGCGGTCGCGATTCTTCACGAGTTGGGCGGTAAGCCACCGGAATCCGGCCAACTGTGGGGAGTTTGGGCCGCGGAGTCCCCGGACGCGGTGCTCACCGCCACCGACACCCACGGTGCATTCACACTCGCGGGCACCAAGGTGTGGTGCTCGGGCGCCGGGTTCTGCACCCACGCTCTGGTGACCGCCCGGCTGGAGGACGGCACGCGGGGGTTGTTCGCCGTCCAGGTGACTGACGGGAGCGTGAAACCGCTGCCCAGCACCTGGTGGAACGCCGGCATGGCCGGCAGCGATACGCGGCCCGTGCAGTTCACCAACACCCACGCCGTCGCGGTCGGCGACCCCGGCGACTACCTGGACCGGCCCGGGTTCTGGCACGGCGCGATCGGGGTGGCCGCCTGTTGGCTCGGGGGCGCACGCCGCGTCGCAGATCCGCTATACCGTTGCGCTAAGAGCGAATCCGCCGATGCCTATTCGCTGGCCCATCTCGGCGCCGTCGACGCCGCGCTGGCCGCCGGCGACGCGATGCTGGCCGCCGCGGCGGCGCAGGTCGACGCCGACCCGTTCGACCGTACCGGCACCGCTCAACTGCTGGCCCGTCGCGTGCGCACGGTGGTGGAGCACGCGGTCGATGAAGCCATCACCCGCACCGGCCGCGCCTTGGGCCCGGGGCCACTCTGCCAGGATGGTCGGCACGCCCAACGGGTCGCCGACCTGAGCATCTACATTCGGCAAAGCCACGCCGAGCGCGACCTCGCCGAGCTCGGGCGGCTCGCGGGCAGCCAGCGTTGAGGACGCCGTGAGGACCGCGCCGATCAGCAACAGCGCCAGGTTCGCGGCCAAGCCGCTGACCTCCGGCGGCACCCCAGCACCCCTGTGGCTAGCCGCGTTTGAGCGCGCTCCCCTGCCCGCGCTCGACCTCGCCGGATGCCGACGCCTGATCGTCGTGGCGGCCCACCCCGATGACGAAACCTTCGGCCTGGGCGCGACCATCGCACACTTGGCGGCGGCGGGGGTCGACGTCCGGGTGGTGTCGGTCAGCGACGGCGGTGCCGCCCAGCCGGGCGCGACGCTGTCCGGCCGGATTCGGCTGTCCACCACCCGTCGATACGAACTCCGCAGGGCCACAAGTATTTTGGGTTCCGCTCCGCCGGTCCGGCTAGGATTGCCCGACGGCGAGCTGGCCAACCACCAGGATCGGCTCACCGAGGCGTTGGTGGGGATATTGCGGACGGCGGGCCCCGACACCTGGTGCGCCGCCACCTGGCGAGGCGATGGACATCCGGACCACGAAGCCGTGGGCCGCGCGGCCGTGGCGGCATGCGTGCGCACCGGCGTCGCGTTGCTGGAATATCCGGTCTGGATGTGGCACTGGGCCGCTCCGGCCGACCCCGCGGTGCCGTGGGACCGCGCCAGATCGGTTCCCGCCCCGGGTTGGGCCGTCAACCGCAAACGCCAAGCGGCGCAGTGCTATCGGAGTCAGTTGCGGCCCGGTCGCGGTGAAACACCACCCGTCTTGCCGCCGTTCGTCCTGCAGCGCCTGCTCACCGTGGGGGAAGTGGTCTTCCGGTGACCACGCGGCTGCCCGACGCCTACTTCGACCGGATGTACGTCGGCACCGACGATCCCTGGCAGCTCTCGACGCGGTGGTACGAGCAACGCAAGTACGCGATCACCCTGGCGCTGTTGCCAGCCCTCCGGTATCGGCACGCCTTCGAGCCGGGCTGCTCCATCGGCACGTTGACCGCGCGGCTGGCGGAGCGCTGCGACCACGTGACGGCCGTCGACGTCGCCGATGCCGCGCTTCGCGGCGCCGACGCCCGCCTGCGGCGGGCCGGCTGTCGCGACAGGGTGACGCTGACCCGGTCGTCGCTGGACGCGGCGTGGCCCGCGGGGCCGTTCGACCTGGTGGTACTCAGCGAGGTCGCCTACTACCTGGCGCCTGAAACACTCACCGCGGTGCTGCGTCGCGAATTTCCCCGGCTGGAGCGCGGCGCAATGATCCTCGCCGCGCATTGGCGTCACGACGTGACCGACTACCCACTCACCGGCGACGCGGCCCACGCCGTCATCGCGGGGACACCCGGGCTGACGTCGCTGGGCCGCTACCAGGATCACGATGTCGTCATCGAGGCGTTCGACACCGGCGACGGAAGGTCGGTGGCAGGACGCGAAGGGGTGCCGGGCGTGCGCTGAATCCGCCGCCGACGCATGACAGTGCGACCCCGAGAGTGGCTAGGAGAAATGGGTAGGAGAAACCCTATGCGCGTGGCGACCTTCAACATCCTGCACGGCCGCACCGTCGGCGACGGGGTGGAGGTGCAACGGCTGCGGGACTGCGTGCGCCGGCTCGATCCCGACGTGCTCAGCCTGCAAGAGGTCGACTGCGATCAGCCGCGGTCCGAGCGGGCCGATCTCACCGCGGTGGCGGCCGAGGCGATGGGCGCCGTGGAGCACCGGTTCGTGGCCGCGATCTCCGGCACGCCCGGGGCGACGTGGATGGCCGCGACGGGTCGAGAACAGCCCGGGACCGCCGCCTACGGCATCGCGCTGCTGTCGCGGTACCCGGTGACCAGCTGGCAGGTGGTGCGGCTGCCCCGCATTCCGATGCGCTTTCCCATGTACCTGCCGGGTCCCAACCGGGTGATGGTCGTCGACGAGGAGCCCAGGGCGGCGGTCATCGCACGGATGCGCACCCCGATGGGCGAGCTGACGGTAGCCAACACCCACCTGTCTTTCGTGCCCGGCTGGAATCGGCGTCAGCTGCGCCGGCTGGTGCACGACCTGCGCGGCTTCCCGGGCCCGCGGCTGCTGACCGGGGACCTCAACATGACACCCAAGACCGTGCGGCGCTGGTCGGGCATGCGGGCGCTGGCGGCCGCGGCGACGTTCCCCGCGCACGCCCCCGACCGCCAGTTGGACCACATCCTGACCGACGATCGCGGACTGCGCGGCAAGGCCGTCACGGCCGAGCCGATGAACATCTCCGATCACCGGCCGCTGGTCGTCGACCTCGTGCATTCGTGAATCGCCGGCCGGTTATCCCATCGCGCTGAGCCGGCGCTTGACGCGCGCGATCTCGTCTACCGAGGGCAGCGCGTCGGTGACCCGGGTGATTTCCACCCCGACGTCCACATTGGAGATCGAACGACACGTCGGGACCAGCAGTTTCGTCGCGATGGTGGCGACCTCGTCGTCGGACACCCGGCGCGGCAGCAGCGCCAGCACCGGCGAGTGGCCGAGGGCGGGGGCACCGCCCGGGTAGCCCGCGCGCAGGAACGCGACGATGCTCAAGACGCGATCGCTCAGGCCCATGTTCCACCTCGTTCATCCGGTCGTAGCCAGGAATAACCGGCCCGCGCGGTTTGAAACCCGGCACGCCCGCGAAAGCGAAAAAGGGGCCCGGCCCCTAGACGGAACCGGACCCCTTCGTCAGCGTGCTACTGGTTTTCCTTCTGACGCTCCTCGGCGGCCTTGGCGCCGGCCCGCGCGGACTCGGCTTCGGCCTCCTTCTTGCCCGCGTCGCGCTGGGCGTCGGCCTTGTCCTGCTGGGCCTGGCCCTCCTCGACCATGTCGTCGCGGCCGAGCACGGTCCCGCCGGCCTCCTTGACCTTGCCCTTGACGCCCTCGACGGCGCCCTTGACCGCTTCCTGCGGTCCGCTCTTGTCATCCCCCATGGGGTCGACCTCCCTTTTGTTTACTGTGCATCTCGCTCATACGGCGTTCCCGTCGGCCGAACCGTCAAACGCGCAGACCGCTGTGCGCGCGATCACGCGGAACGATTCCACCTTCAAATTGGACCGTTTGGGACGCGATCCGGTGGGTAGTAATGAGCGACCACCAACGAAAGCGGGTGAGGTTTCTTGACCACCGTCGCCGTGATCGGGGCGACCGGGACCGCCGGGTCGCGCGTCGTCGCCAGGCTCAGGGCCAGGGGCGTCGCGGTCGTGGAGGTTTCCCGCACCCACGGCGTCGACGTGCTCGACGGCGAGAGCCTGTACCGGGCGCTCAAAGGAGTCGATGTCGCGATCGACGTCGCCAACCCCGAGCCGCACGACGGTCACCCCACTGCCACCGAGACGCTGGCCGCCCGCAACGTCATGGGTGTCTGCTCCGCGCGGGGCGTGCAGCGTCTGGTGGTGGCGACGTTGGCCGGCATCGACGATCCGGTGTTCGACGGGCTGCCCTACTTCGAGGGCAAACGGGCGGCGAAAGAGATCCTTCTCGAGGGCCCGGTCCCGGCCACGGTCGTGAAGTCGACCCAGTGGTATGAATCCGCCACCGGCCCAGCGGGGCCGGTGATTTGTGACGGGAACGAGGTGATCGTGGAGGATTGGCTGATACAGCCCATCGCGGCCGACACTGTCGCCGACGTCCTCGTCGAGGCGGCCCTCGGACAGACGCACACGCCGCGCACCATCACGGGTCCCGATGCCATCCGGCTGCCCGAGCTGACCTCGAAAGTCCTTGCCCAGCAAGGCGATGGCCGTGCGGTGCGGGTGGTGCAGCCCGCCCTTCCCGCGCTCGCCGCGGGAGCATTGCTCGCCCCCGAGCGCGCGGTGGTCGTCGGGCCCGACGTCGAAACCTGGCTCCGGACGGTGCCGCCGGCGAGCACCGACGGGGACGGCGACGGCGCCACGCTGCACCGGCCGGATTTCTCCCAGACCTGACCGGTCGTCCTTAGCCAGAAAACGAAGAGTTGCCGACGGTGCGCGGACCATTCGGTGCCGGATGCGCTGGTCGAGCGCGCTGACCACACCAGGTCACCGCGGGCCGTCGTCATTTTCCTGCGCCGACGGAGGCAACGGCGTTATGGTCACCTCAGGTTGAATCCACAGCTGCCCTCACGCGAGCGGCCGTGGGCACCGGTCGCTCCTCACTCACCCATCCGATGGGGCGACGATATGATTGCTCAACCCTACCGAGTCGAACAACGACTCCACTGCTACGAAATCGATTGCGCCGGGGCGCGACTGGACGTGCAGGCGCACGGCCTGGCCACCGTACTCGGCGTCAGCGGCGAAATCGACGCGTCCAACGCCGACCTCATCGCCAAGGCGATCCGGCGCTTCGTGCGACTGCGGGCCCCGCTGATCCTGGACTTCAGCCGCGTGGACTACCTGGGCAGCGCGGGCCTTCGTGTGCTGCTGCTCGTGCAGGATGAGTGCCGGCTCGCCCGGCTGCACTGCAGCGTGATCGGCGGTGTCGCCCTGCGTCGGCTCACCCGCCTGGTGACCGGACTCGGCCTGCCCCTGGTCGATTCGATCGGCGAGGCGCTCCAACTGATCCGCGCCTCCGCAAATGGCACGCAGCGACGGTGATTTCAGGTCACGATTCCGTCACGATCCTGATCACGAATCCTTAAGAATTGCCGGCCCGTTTCTAAGAATTCTCAACATAGCCGGGCGGATTTGACTGTTCGCTTAGTGAACGCCCGCGTTCCGTGGCCGCTTCGCGGGGTTGGCACACTTTCCGTTCCTCGCGGGCGATCACGACCACTGTTGAATTCCGCTACTTTGGTTTTCGAGGATCGGGAGCCTCTCTGGCAAGAATCAATTCGTAATTTCGAAGGACACATTCATCATGAAAATCAGCAGTATTGTCGCGCGCCGGCGGCTGGCCGGCGTCGGTGCCGGCTGCCTGCTCGGGGGGATCACCATGGGGCTCGTCGGCGCGCCGTCGGCGGCCGCAGCGCCCGACTGCAGCCCCGGCGGGGTCAACGCCACCGTCTCGTCGGCGCAGGGCTCGGCTGAGCAGTACCTGGCCGCGCACCCGGGCGCCAACGACGTGGTCAGGGCCGCCTACACCCAGCCGCGGCCGGAGGCCGAGTCCAACCTGCGGGGCTACTTCACCGCGCACCCCCAGGAGTACTTCGACCTGCGCGGCATCCTGGCACCGATCGGTGACACCGAGCGGCAGTGCAACGTCAAGGCCCTGCCGCCGACGCTGGAGTCGGCCTACCAGGAGTTCATGGCCGGTTGATCCCGGCTCGAAGCGACCCGCCACGACGCTGTGGCGGGTCGTTTCGCTTCACGTGTGAACGGCCCTCGTGACGGGTAATTGTCCAGTCAACGTGACTGGAGGGAAAGATGCGGCTGCGTCGCAGTGTGCTCAACAAGCCGGGGATCGCGCGTAAGCGCCGGGGTAAGGGCTTCGCCTATTACGGGCCCGACGGCGAGTTGCTGTCCGACCCCGAAACCCTGCAGCGCATCAAGGATCTGGTCATTCCGCCGGCCTGGAAGAACGTGTGGATCTCACCGCATCCCAATGGCCACATCCAGGCCGTCGGCGTGGACGCCGCCGGCCGCCGCCAGTACCTCTACCACACCGCGTGGCAACAGGAACGTGCCGAAGAGAAGTTCGACCGCGTCCTGGAACTGTCCACGCGCCTGCCCCATTGGCGCGCCGCCATCGCAAAAGACCTGACGCGCAGCGGCTTAACGCGTAAGCGGGTGCTCGCGGTGGCGTTGCGGCTGCTCGATCGCGGCTACTTCCGGGCCGGCAGCGAGCAGTATGCCGAGGAGAACGAGTCGTACGGGCTGGCCACCCTGCTCTGTGAACACGTGCAGGTCCGGCGCGACGCGGTGGCCTTCGACTTCCCCGCCAAGAGCGGCGTGCGGCGCACGGTGGAAATCGAGGACCCCGAAGTGGTCCGGGCGGTGCGCGCCCTCATGCGCCGGCCCGAGCGAACCGAACGACTCTTGGTGTGCCGCAACGCAACCGGATGGCTCGATGTCCGATCCGACGACCTCAACGCCCGCTTCAAGGAGTTGGTCGGGAACGAATTCACTGTCAAGGACCTGCGCACCTGGCACGGAACGGTGCTGGCGGCCACCGCGTTCGCCGACGCCGATCCGGCCGTCTCGCAGCGGGTGGCCAAGCGGGTCGAGTCCGCCGTCATGAAGGAGGTCGCCGAGGAGCTCGGCAACACCCCGGCGGTGGCCCGCGGGTCTTATGTGGATCCCCGCGTCGTCGCCGGCTACGAGCAGGGGCTGACGATCGCCGCGGCGACCCGCCGCGCCGAGCGCGCGCGCGATCCCGACGCGGCTCAGGAAATCCTGGACAAGGCCACCCGCATGCTGATCCGCCGAGTGGCCAAGGGCGCTGGCACCTCCGTGCTGCTGAAGAGCGCCTGAGGCGCCGTGGGCCGGGCTCCTGCACAGGTGAGGCGCGACGAGTCGGCGCGGCCAAGGCGGGCGAGCGATCGTAGTGCTGAACACCACGACTCGCTCGATCCGACCATGGCGTAAGAGGGGGCTTGGGCTACGGCGGAAACGGCGCACCGCAAGGCTTTTAGCCGAATAAAGCCGACCGGCGGCGCGTTCACAGGAAACCCGACGAATAACGGCGGCGATCGTGGGTATGCCCGTCGTGTGGGAAGCGCTTCAGCCTGCCCATTCACGTCTGACTGCGGTCGAAACGGACGGCCGTGGGCCTTCGCAGCAAACCGCACGCCCCCGTGGCTTCGGCGTCGGCCGGCGTAGCTAGCGAATCGTCATCGAAAACCGTCTGTCTAGGAGGAACACCAATGGCTAAGCAAGAGGTCTCGGACTACCTGCTGGAGCGACTGCGGGCGTGGGGCGTTGAGCACGTCTTCGCCTTCCCGGGCGACGGCATCAACGGGATCCTCGCCGCATTCGGCCGCGCCGACAACAAGCCCATGTTCATCCAGTCGCGGCACGAGGAGATGAGCGCATTCGAGGCGGTGGGCTACGCGAAGTTCACCGATCGAGTCGGGATCTGCATGGCCACCTCGGGTCCGGGGGCGATCCATCTGCTCAATGGCCTGTACGACGCCAAGCTCGACCACGTTCCGGTGGTGGCCATCGTCGGACAGACCAACCGCAGCGCTATGGGCGGTTCCTATCAGCAGGAGGTCGACCTGCTGAGCTTGTTCAAGGATGTCGCGAGCGACTACGTCCAAATGGTCACCGTGCCAGAACAATTGCCCAATGTGTTGGATCGTGCCATCCGGGTGGCGATCGCTCAGCGCGCGCCGACGGCCATCATCATCCCGTCGGATGTGCAGGAACTTCCGTATTCGCCGCCCACGCACGCGTTCAAGATGGTGCCCTCCAGCCTTGGCATCGAGTGGCCGGCGGTCGACCCCGAAGACGCGGCGGTGCGGCGGGCGGCCGACCTGCTCAACGCCGGCAAGAAGGTTGCCATGCTGGTCGGCAACGGCGCGAGCGGGGCCCGCGACGAGCTGATCGAGGTCGCCGACCTACTGGGGGCCGGCGCGGCCAAGGCGTTGCTGGGTAAGGACGTGCTGAGCGACGAATTGCCTTGGGTGACCGGCTCGATCGGACTGCTGGGGACACGGCCGAGCTACGAGCTGATGCGGGACTGCGACACGCTGCTGACGGTGGGCTCCAGCTTCCCCTACACGCAGTTCCTGCCGCAGTTCGATCAGTGCCGCGCGGTGCAGATCGACATCGACGGCCGCTTCATCGGCATGCGCTACCCGTATGAGGTCAACCTGGTTTCGGACGCGAAGTCGGCACTGCGGGCGCTGATCCCGCACCTGCGGCGCAAGGACGACCGCAAGTGGCGCGAGACCATCGAATCCAACGTGTCCCGCTGGTGGGAAACGATGGAGATGGAGGCGAAGGTCAGCGCCGACCCGGTTAACCCGATGCGGATGTTCTCCGAGCTGTCCCCGATGCTGCCCGACGACGCCATCGTCACCGCCGATTCCGGCTCGGCGGCCAACTGGTATGCGCGCCAATTGAAGTTCCGCGGCAACATGCGCGGCTCGCTGTCGGGCACGCTGGCCACGATGGGCCCCGGCGTGCCGTACGCGATCGGCGCGAAGTTCGCTCACCCGCGGCGGCCGGTCATCGCTTTCGTGGGTGACGGCGCGATGCAGATGAACGGCATGGCCGAGCTGATCACGATCAAGCGCTACTGGCAGGAGTGGGGCGATCCGCGGCTGATCGTGGCGATCCTGCACAACAACGATCTCAACCAGGTCACCTGGGAGATGCGCGCAATGGCCGGATCGCCGAAATTCGCCGAGTCCCAAAACCTTCCCGACGTGGACTTCGCCGCGTTCGCCGCGAGCCTGGGCCTGAACGCGATGGCCATCAAGGACCCCGAGGAACTCGGGGACGCGTGGCGCAACGCGCTTTCGGCGGACCGCCCCACCGTGTTGGACGTGTTCACCGATCCCAACATGCCCCCGATCCCGCCGCACGCCACCTGGGATCAGTTCAAGGCCGCCACCACGGCGGTGCTCTCGGGTGACGAGGACCGAGTCGGCTTCGTCAAGGTCGGCCTCAAGACCAAGGCGCAGGAATTCATGCCGCACAAGAAGTGACGACGCTTCGCCGGCTCAGAGGTTGGAGCCGGCGCTGCGCAGGTCGTCGACGAACAGCCGGTAGGCCTCCTCGCGTCCATCGCTGCGGTCGCGCAGCACGGCCGACGGATGCACCGTCGCCACCACGGCCGGCTCGGGGTCGACGTCGACGACGGAGGAGGGCAGCCGCAACTGCTGGCCGCGCTGGGCGGAGACCCGAAAGTCGGTGCCCAGCAAGGATTGTGCCGCGGTCGCGCCGAGGCACACGACGACGTGCGGCCGCACCGCCTCGATTTCGGCGATGAGCCAGGGCCGGCAGGCGACCACCTCGGTGCGTCCCGGCTTTTGGTGGATCCGCCGTTTGCCGCCCTTGCGGGTGAACTTGAAGTGCTTGACCGCGTTTGTCTCGTACGTCAGCGAGGGATCGATGCCGGCGTCTTCCAGGGCGCGCGCGAGCAGCCGCCCGGCCGGCCCGACGAAGGGCTCACCGGCGCGGTCCTCCTGGTCGCCCGGCTGCTCGCCCACCAGCATGATCGGTGCGCCGGGATGTCCGCGGCCGAACACCGTCTGGGTGGCGTCGGCGAAAAGCGGGCAGCCCCGGCAGCATTCGGCCGCGGCCCGAAGCGAATCCAGGCCCCGCTGCTCGGGCAGGTAATGCTCGGCCCCCGGTGCCTTGGTTGCGGTCATGGTGCTCCCTTGCCTACCCGACGGGGCTGGGGCGCCCCCACCCAGGTCGTGCGGGGGCGCCCCATCGAGTCGTGCTAGCCCTTGCCGACGATGGCGTCGCGGGCCCGGTCGAGCATCGCCGCGAACGGTCCCGCGGCCAGGTTGGCCGCCTGCGACTCGACTCCGGCGTGCGGCCGGGTGGGCGCGATCGCCTCGGCGAGCTTGGCCGCGCGGCCCATCCGCTCGAGCTCGTCGCCGCTCAATTCCTGGCCCAGCTTGGAGAATTCGTCGTGCTCCTCGTGCTCGGCGTGCGCGACGACCGCGTCGCGCAGCTGAGTCAGCAGGCTGGTGAACTCCGCGCTGTCCACGTCGAGCTTCTCCAGCTTCTGCAGGACCGTCTTGGCCTCGTGCTCTTCGTGCAGTCGCTCGTCGACCACCGCGGCGCCGTCGGAAAGCTTCCGCTTGGCCCGCGGGTGCACGATTTCCTCCTCGGCGGTTTCGTGGACGGCGAGCAGTCGGCGCAGTTCGACGAACGCCTTTTCGCGTTCTTTGCCCGACGCCGCCAGGGTTTCGGCGAACAACGATTTGATCTGCTCGTGCTGACTGACAAGAAAGTCGACCACATCGGTGGGCGACGTGATGGCGCTCTGAGCCATGATGTCCTTCCCATTTTGTTCCGCGCGCGGGCTGTTGCGCGCTCCTGTTCGGCTACCCGACGAATTCGGCGACCAAACGGTACGGCCGTGCACCAGTGGGTAGTTCCTCATCAAGTCGCGAACGAGGAGAACGATGGTGACTACCGGAATGCGCAGTCGGGCGGGGATCCTGGGCGCGCTGGTCGTGACGGCCGGCTGCGCGGCGCCGGGGGCGTCGCTGGAAAGCGCGCCCGACGTGGTGGTGTGGTCGGTCGCCGCGCCCCTGCGCGGGCCGGTGTGGTCGTATCGGACGCACGCCCTCGTCGCGCTCACCGGCGACCGCCGGCTGGCCGAGGTGACCGCCGGTGACCGCCCGGGCGACGCCAGGACGCGGCTGTCGGCGCCCATGGCGGCCGGACGCAACCTGCAGATCAGCCAGCGGGACGACCGGATCGTGTTCGTGCCGCAGCCCGAGCGCGGCAGGGTCGCCGAGGTCGACCTCGAAAGCCTGCGCCAGATCGGCGATTTCGACGCCGGGCCCGCCCCGGCGTATCTGTCCGAGGACGCCGGGTTGCGCACGCTGCTCGCGCTGTCGGCGGACGGAACGACGGTGACACCGGTGGATCAGCACGGTGATCGCAAGCTACCCACCGCCCGGATCGCCGGCGATCCCGCGGACACCATCGACGGCGCCAATCGCGGCCGCGAGATCGATTACCACGCCTATGCGCCGTCCGGAATCCGCCATTACCAAGGCTCTTCGTCACCTCCGGCGGAGCGCGGGTCGTTGGGGATCGACGTCGCGGTGTCGGCGGGCGACGGCACCGCGGTGACGCGCAGCTACGTGGCCGGCCACGACGACGCCACGCTCTACGCCGTGGATTCCCGCCGGGGCGGGGAGGGGCTCACGGTGCTGGCCCGCACCCGGCTGCCGTCCCCGATCCGCGAGTTGGGCACCGACGACACCCGGATCTACGCCGCCACGGACCACGAGGTGGTGGTGCTGGAGACGGCGAGCTTCACCGGCTTCCCGGCGGGGACGATCCCGGTGGTCCGCGCGATCGGCTACCGGGCGGGGCTGCCGCCCGCGGCCCAATCCGCGCCCCTGTCGGGCATGGCGATCGGGCCCCACCGGGTGTACCTGACCCTCGCCGACGTGCCCTACGTGGTCAGCGTCGCCAAGCCGCGCCTCTGACGCCCGGGCTTCGGCTACATTTCGGGCAGGTTGGCCGGTAAGGAGGCGCTGGCGTGACCAACCCGCAGGACCCGTATTGGCAGAACCCCTATACCTACGACCCGCTCGGCCGGGTTCCGCCCGCGCCGTCCCCGGTGGAACCGCCGCCCGTCTTGGCGCCCCCGCCCGCGGTGCCCTATCGGCCGCCGGTCAACGTGCTGGCGACGCTGTCGCTGGTTTTCGCGTTCGTGTTCGCGCCCGTCGGGGCGGTCCTGGGCCACGCCGGACTGGCGCAAATCCGCCGCAGCGGGGAGCTCGGCCGGGACCGCGCCCGTGTCGGGCTGGCGCTGTCGTACGCGTTCATGACGCTCGCCGTGGTCGCCGTCGTCGCGTGGGCCACCTTGGGCGCGACCCCGTCCACCCAGACCGCCGCGCCCGCCACCACTACCGGCGCGGCACCCCCGGCGCCCCCTGGTCCGGTGGCGCCGGACGCCCTGGCGGCGCTGCTGCCCGGCGCCGACGCCCTGCGCAACATCACGTCCGACCAAAATCTCGAGGCCGGCCAGACGTGGGACAGCCTGGGCCGATCCAGCGCGGAGGGGGCCATCGACCGGCCGGAATGCTGGGGCAGCATCGCGCCCGGAACGCCCGACGCCTACGCCGGTGCCGCCGTCACCGGATACCGCGCAGCGGAGTTCCGCGACTCGCGCAGCTTCCTGAAGTCCACCCAGGTGATCGAGGCGGTCGTGGCCTTCCACGACCCTGCCGCCGCCCGGGCACAGCTGGCGGCGTTGCTCTCGGGATGGCGCCAATGTGGCGGCTCGACCGTGACGCTCACACCCCGCAACGGGGAGTCGCTCACGTTTTCGGTCGGCGCACCCGCCGACGCCGGCAACGGCGTCACCACCCAGGATCTGACGCCCCGGGGAGTGCAGATCCGCTCGGCCCGCGTCATCGCGGCCAAGGCCAACGTGGTCGTCGACCTGATGGTGTCCTGCAGCGGCACGACGGACGGCGCTCAGCCGCGGCAGGGCGGCCTGGGCATCGCCACCTTCGTGCTGGGCAAGCTGCCTGGCTAGGGTGGGCCTATGAGGTATGTCGACGTCGACGGAGTGGGCCGGGTCAGCCGGATCGGCCTGGGCACCTGGCAATTCGGGTCACGGGAGTGGGGCTACGGGGAGGGCTACGCGTCCGGCGCCGCGGGCGAGATCGTGCGCCGCGCCCTGGCTTTGGGGGTGACGCTCTTCGACACCGCCGAGGTCTACGGGCTGGGCAAGAGCGAGCGGATCCTCGGCGAGGCACTCGGCGACGAGCGCGCCAGCGTCGCCGTCGCCAGCAAGATCATGCCGGTGGCGCCGTTCCCCGCCGTGGTCAAGCAGCGGGAGGCCGCCAGCGCGCGGCGGCTGGGCCTCGACCGCATCCCGCTCTACCAGATTCACCAATCCAACCCGTTGGTTCCGGACACGGTGATCATGCCGGGCATGCGCGACCTACTCGACGCCGGCAAGATCGGCGCGGTCGGCGTCTCCAACTACTCGCTCGCGCGGTGGCGGAAGGCCGACGCCGCGCTCGGTCGGCCGGTCGTCAGCAACCAGGTGCACTTCTCGCTGGCCCACGCCGGGCCGCTGGAGGACCTGGTGCCCTTCGCCGAGCGGGAGAACCGCATCGTTATCGCCTACAGCCCGCTCGAGCAGGGGCTGCTCGGCGGCAAGTACGGCCTGGACAACCGGCCCGGGGGCATCCGGGCGCTGAACTCGCTGTTCGGCACTGAGAACCTGCGCCGGGTGGAGCCGCTGTTGCAGACGCTTCGCGACGTCGCGACCACCGTCGGTGCCAAGCCGGCCCAGGTCGCGCTGGCCTGGCTGATCAGTTATCCGGGTGTCGTCGCCATCCCCGGCGCGTCCAGCGTCGAGCAGCTCGAGTTCAACGTCGCCGCCGCCGACATCGACCTGCCCCCGGACGCCCGCGAGGCGCTCACCGGGGCGGCCCGCGCCTTCCGGCCGACCTCGGCCGGGCGTTTCCTGACCGACCTGGTTCGCGAGAAGCTGGGCCGCTAGGACTGCGCGGAGTCGGCGAACGCGGCGGGGCTGGCCGGTGCGCCCCGGGCCACCACCACCGGCATCGAGGTCGCGGAGTTGGTCCGCAGGATGGTGTGCACCACGTCGATCAGGTCCTCGACGGGCATCAGCTTTCCCGGCATGCAGCCGCGGGACGCCCACAGCGGGACGGCCTTCATGGCGAGGTCCATGTCCCAGCCGATGTTCATGCCCGTCGCCGCGTCCCCCTCGCCGCCCGGGCACTCGCCGACGATGAAGGTGGTGAACCCGATGTCGGGATGCTCGGCCCGCCACGCGTCCACCATCCGCTCGAGGGCGGCCTTGCTGACGCCGTAGGCGCCCAGGCCCGGCCACGGCGGCCCGAAGGTGCCCGCGTCGGAGGACAGGTAGACCGCCTTGCCGGCGGAGACCGTCAAGTGCGGCAGCGCCGCGGCGGTCACCAGCGCGGCGCCGATCACGTTGGTGTCGAAGATGCGCCGCCAGGTGGCGGCGTCGGTGTCGACCATGCGGACCAGCGGGCCGACGGCCGGGGTGTAGACGATGTTGTCGATGCCGCCGAGGGCGTCGGCGGCAGAGGCGATCGCCGACCGGCACGACGCCTCGTCGGTGACGTCGCATTCGATGGCGACCGCGCCCGGGCCGGCGTCCTTGGCCGCCGCCTCGATGCGCTCGCGGCGCCGGGCCAGCAGCGCGACCTGATCGCCGCGCTCGGCGAGGCCGACACCGATGCAACGACCGAGCCCGCTGGAGGCGCCCACCACCACTGTCCTTGACATATTTGCCCTCTCTTGTAACGAGCTGCCGTCGGCAAAAACCTACCGGATAGCACCCGGCGCATGTCGATGGCTGGGCGGCCTAATTCCGGACGACGGTGTTCCGCTCCCCAAATTTGGCCTGGTACATGGCGGCGTCCGCCCGGGCGGTGACCGCGTCGACGGTATCGCCGGGTAGGGCAAGCGTGGCGCCGATGCTTAGAGTGGCGGAGATCGAATTGCCGGACACGCGGATGGGTTCGGCGGCCCGACAGCGAATCTTCTCGGCTATCCGGGCGAGCTCGTCGATGTTGCGGACGCCGGGCAACAGGGCGAGGATTTCGTCGCCCCCGGTCCTGCCGACGGTGTCGCCGCGGCGAACGCTTCCCCGAATCCGCGCTGCCAGGGTCGCGAGCACGAAGTCCCCGATCCCGTGTCCCCAGGTGTCGTTGATTTCCTTGAAATGGTCTACGTCGCAGAACAAGACGCCGACGTAGGTCCCCGCCGGTTGCGGATCCTCGAGCGCGGCGGCGAGCCGGCCGAGGGCCTCGGCACGGTTCACCAGGCCGGTCAGGGTATCGAACCGGGCGAGCCGTTCCAGTCGCTGCTCCGCCTCAACCTGCTCGTCGACGACGCGCACCGCGGCGATCATGCCGTCGGTGTTGCCGTCGGCGTCGACGTATGGTTTGCCGTGGCTCTCGACCCAATGGTATTGACCGTCGGCGGATCGAATTCGGAACCGTTGCACGACCGATTCGCCGGCGGCGACCCTGCGCAGAGCGGCGCCGACCGCCTCGATGTCCTGCGGGTGGATGTGGCGGTTGAAACCTGGGCCGATCCACCCGTCCGGCGGCCGGCCCAGCGCCGTCTCCACGGACGGCGACACCCAGACGATCTCGTCACCCCGGATGAGCACGACGATGTCCACCGCGTTGTCGGCGAGGATGCGGTAGCGCGCCTCGGCCTCGGCGCGCTCGGTGCTGGCCAGCTCCTTTTCGATCAGCAGTTTCTGCTCGTTCTGGATGAACACGAAGGTGATCACCCCGACGACGAGGGTGCCCAGCAGGATCGAGAAGGTCCACTCGGCGTGCGGTCCGACCCCGAGCCCCAGGAAGATCGGCCGCGATACCGCGACGACGACCGGCAGCGCGGCGAGCAGGCCGGCCAGCCGAAGCAGCGACTTCCGGTCGGGGCGGGCGAGCAGCCAGGCGACCGGGAACCGGTCGGGGCGCGCCAGCGCCGTCGCCGCGGCGACCAGCAACAGCGCCGACGCCGTCATCAGTGCCTGGCCGGTCGAAGGCGAGGTGCCCACCAGCGCCAGCGCGTCGAAGAGGTAGGCCCCGACCGTGACGAACGGGATGGCCCCGCCGGCGGCGGTGCACGCGGGCCGGACCACGCGGGTGCCCCGATCCACTCGGATCAGGCCGGTGGCCGCCGCCAGGAACAGCGCCGACACGCCTGTCTGCGGGCTCGGCCGCCCCGGCCAGCTCCATCGTGACGCACGGACCGCGTCACCGAACCACACCTGGTCGAATCCGGACGACGGCCTGCCGGTGGCGTACTCCGCGAGCACGATCACGGCGAGGGCGCCCACGACCAGCGCCAGTCCTCGCCCGACCCACGCGCGCCCCCGCGAGGGGCTACCCGACTGGAGCAGAATCGCCGCACCCAGCCCCGCCAGCCACGCGCCCGTCCAGGGCATCATCTCCGGCCAGGTCGGGTGGATGCGGGTCAGCCGGTCAACACCCGTCGCCCAGCCCACCCACGTCATCGTGGCGAGGGCGAACACCAGCAGCAGGGCGATCCGCCGGCACCAGGCCACGTCGTTCAGGCACGCCTCGGGGCTCCGCCCGTCCATCGGCTGCCCCTTCCTTCCCCCAACGGCGCGCACCCGACAGTGTGCGCGGATCGACGGCCGATGCCCGAGGGCACAAGGTAATCAATCCATGGGCGAAAGGTCCCCCGGCCACCCGGGCGGGATCAGCCCCCGTCGGGGGCCTGCAGCACCACGGCCGTATGCGCATCCACGGTGAGCGTGCCCCCGCCGGGCACCTCCTCCGCGGGCGTCTCCTCGTCGGGGCCGGTGAACACCACGAGCTGCCAGGCGGCGCCGAATTCCTTTGGCGGCAACGTGAATTCGATCGGCTCGTAGTGGGCGTTGAAGCAGAGCAGAAAGGAGTCGTCGAGCACCCGCTGCCCCCGCGCATCGCGGTCGGGGATGCCGTGCCCGTTGAGGAACACCGCGACGGACTTCGCGAACCCCGCGCCCCAGTCCTCCTCGGTCATCTCGGTGCCCTCGGGGGTGAACCAGGCGATGTCCGGCAGCCCGTCCTGGCCGCGGCGGCCCAACGGCTTGCCGGAGAAGAACCGGCGCCGGCGGAAGACCGGATGGTTGGCGCGCAGCGCCGACACGACGCGGGTGAACTCCAGCAGGCCGTTGTCGGCCTTCGACCAGTCGATCCAGGTGATCTCGTTGTCCTGGCAGTACCCGTTGTTGTTTCCGTTCTGCGTGCGGCCCAGCTCGTCGCCGTGGCAGATCATCGGCACGCCCTGCGACAGGAGCAGCGTGGTGAGGAAGTTGCGCTGCTGGCGGGCGCGCAGCGCGTTGACACCCGGGTCGTCGGTGGGCCCCTCCGCGCCACAGTTCCACGACCGGTTGTGGCTTTCGCCGTCGTTGTTGCCCTCGCCGTTGGCCTCGTTGTGTTTCTCGTTGTAGGACACCAGGTCTCGCAGCGTGAACCCGTCGTGGGCGATGACGAAGTTGATCGACGCGACCGGGCGGCGCGCGGTGTGCTCGTAGAGGTCGGCCGATCCGGACAGCCGATAGGCGAACTCGTCGAGGGTCGACGGCTCCCCGCGCCAGAAGTCCCGGACGGTGTCGCGGTACTTGCCGTTCCATTCCGTCCACTGCGGCGGGAAGTTGCCCACCTGGTAGCCACCCGGCCCGACGTCCCACGGCTCGGCGATCAGCTTGACCTGGCTGACCGTCGGATCCTGTTGCACCAGTTCGAAGAACGTGGCCAGCCGGTCGACGTCGTAGAACTCGCGGGCCAGCGTCGACGCGAGGTCGAAGCGGAAGCCGTCGACGTGCATCTCGGTCACCCAGTAGCGCAACGAGTCCATGATCAGCTGCAGGGCGTGCGGGTGACCGACGTTGAGGCTGTTGCCGGTCCCCGTGTAGTCCATGTAGTAGCGCTTGTCGTCGTCGACGAGCCGGTAGTAGGCGGCGTTGTCGATGCCGCGCATCGACAGCGTCGGGCCCATGTGGTTGCCCTCGGCCGTGTGGTTGTAGACGACGTCGAGGATCACCTCGATGCCGGCCTCGTGCAGCGCCCGCACCATGGCCTTGAATTCCTGCACCTGGCCGCCGGGCGAGGTCGAGCTGGAGTACTTGAAGTCCGGCGCGAAGAACCCGATCGTGTTGTAACCCCAGTAATTCGACAGGCCCTTGTCGACCAGGGTGGAGTCGTTGGCAAAGTGGTGCACGGGCATCAGCTCGATCGCGGTGACGCCCAGGCTCTTGAGGTGCTCGATGATCACGGGGTGCGCCACGCCCGCGTAGGTTCCGCGCAACTGCTCGGGCAGGTCGGGGTGGGTCTGCGTCAGCCCCTTGACGTGCGCCTCGTAGATGACCGTGTCGGCGTACTGGTGGTCCGGCGGCCGGTCGTTGCCCCAGTCGAAGTAGGGGTTGATCACCACCGACTTGGGCATGAACGCGGCGGAGTCGTCGTCGTTGCGGCTGTCCGGGTCGCCGAAGTTGTAGCTGAACAGGGCCTGGTTCCACTCGAACGATCCGTCGATGGCCTTCGAATACGGGTCCACCAGCAGCTTGTTCGGGTTGCACCGCAAGCCGTTCGGCGGGTCGTACGGGCCGTGCACGCGGTAGCCGTAGCGCTGGCCGGGTTCGATGTTGGGGATGTAGGCGTGCCAGATGTAGCCGTCGATCTCGGGCAGCGGGACCCGGCTCTCGGTGCCCTCGGCGTCGAACAGGCACAGCTCCACCCGCTCCGCGACTTCGCTGAAGACGGCGAAATTGGTGCCCGCCCCGTCGTAGGTGGCGCCCAGGGGGTAGGCGCGGCCCGGCCACACCTCTCCGGTGGGCGTGGGGGCGATGGCTTCTGCGGATGTCATGGCGCAATCAATACCCTACCGGGGCCTCCCCCAAACGGTGGTTCGGAAGGCCTTGCAGCAAAACGATTTTCAGGGCCGTAACATGACCTTCACCGCCCCGTCCTGCTTCTTCTGGAAGATCTCGTAGGCGTGCGGGGCCTGGTCCAGGGGCAGCACGTGGGAGGCGAACGTGTCGACGCCCAGCGGGTCGTCGTCGGTCAGCAGCGGCATGATGTCGTCCACCCACCGCTTGACGTTGGCCTGGCCCATCCGCAGGGTCACCTGCTTGTCGAACAGCGTCAGCATCGGCAGGGGGTCGGCCATCCCGCCGTACACACCGATCAGCGATATCGTCCCACCGCGGCGGACGATGTCGATGGCGGAGTAGAGCGCGCTTAGCCGGTCCACGCCGGCGGTCTGCATCAGCCGCTTGCCGATGAAGTCCGGCAGCATGCCGGTGGCCTGCTGGGCGAACTTGGCCGCCGGGGATCCGTGCGCTTCCATGCCGACCGCGTCGATGACGGAGTCGGAACCCCGCCCGTCGGTCAGGTCCCGGATCGCGTCCCCCAGCGAGCAGTCGAGTCGCCCCAGGTCGATGGTGTGGATGCCCCGCTGCGCGGCGCGGCCCAGGCGCTCGGCCACCAGGTCGACCGCGATCACCCGATAGCCGAGGTGGTCGGCGATGCGCGCGGCCATGTCACCGATGGGGCCCAGGCCGAGCACGGTGACCGTCCCGCCGTCGGGGATGTCGGCGTAGGCCACCGCCTGCCAGGCGGTGGGCAGCACGTCGGACAGGTAGACGAATCGCGAATCCGGCGGGCCCACAGGGACTTTGATGTGGGTGAACTGCGCTTGCGGGACGCGCAGCAGTTCGGCTTGCCCGCCGGGGACCTCGCCGTAGAGCTCCGAGTAGCCGAATAGCGCAGCTCCCATGCCCTGCTCGCGCACCTGGGTGGTCTCGCACTGGGTGTAGAGCTGCTGGTCGCACATGTAGCAACTGCCGCAGGAGATTTGGAACGGGATGACCACCCGGTCGCCGACCCGCAGGTCACCGGTTTCGCCACCGACCTCGCGCACGATACCCATGGGTTCGTGACCGAGGATGTCCCCGGGTTTCATGAACGCCCCGAGAATCTCGTACAGGTGCAGGTCCGACCCGCAGATGTTGGTCGAGGTGACTTCGATGATGGCGTCGGAGGGCTTCTCGATCTTCGGGTCTGGAACCGACTCCACCCGCACATCGCGCTTCCCGTGCCACGTAACAGCCTTCATGCGCGTGGCACATACCCGCTCGGCGCGGGCCGAAACGCCGCGGCCCCTCGTCGCAGCGCGTCAGCGGTGCGGACGCTTGAGGGGATGCTCGTTGTCGATCAGCGACTTCGCGATGTCGGTGAGCCGGGTGTTGGATTTCTGCGACAGCCGGGTGAGCAGCTCGAAAGCCTCGACGGCGTCCAGATTGAACCGCTCCATGATGATTCCCTTGGCCTGACCGATCATGTCCCGCGACGCCAGGGCACTGCGAAATTGGTCTTGCCGGCGCAACATCGACCACGCCAGCGCGACGTGTGTGGCAAAGACGGCGCCCAACTCCACGGAGTCGTCGTGAAACGCGTACGGGGAGTCGGAGTAGAAGTTCAGCGCGGCCATCGTGCCGTGGCCCACGAACAATTCGTAGGACAGGATGGACCGGATCGGCGTCTGCTCGATCGCGTACCGCCGATACCGCGGCCATCGTTGGTCCTCGGCGAGGTCTTCGACGTGCATCAGGTGGTGCCGCCAGGCGGCATCCAGGCACGGTCCCTCGCCGTAGCGGTTCTGGATGGCGTCCAGCAGGATCGGGTAACGATGCGTCGCGGCCACGTTGATGACGGACTTGCTCCGCTCGGCCAGCGTGATGCCGGCGTACTGGCAACCCGCCACGTGCAGGACGCCGTTGTCGATGAGTTGATTCAGGCCCGCGGTGGTATTGCTTTCCCGGCGCTCGAGGCTGGACACCAGTTCGGCCAGCTGGGTGACCACCGCCGCACTGCCGTCTTGCACAGCACCCCCTTTCGATGGCCTGCCCTTTGGCGGCCCCCGGCAACGAATCCGCGCAGGCCGAGTGCCGAGGGCCACGCCTCGCTCATTCAAGCGTGCGAATGGAAATTCGGTGCGTCAACCCACAAAACGAAGTCTAGGTGCCAGAATACGAAGCGCAACCAAGCGGCGGCGCTCGGCGACCACCGTGCGAATAACCTTCACCAGGTTTGCCTGCACGTAACACGTTGGCATTGAACAGTTTTCGTCGCGGTCGTCGACGTTCGCGCGGCGACGCCCCGGATCTTCGCGGGACGCCGTCCTACACTCGGCTTGGTGACCTCAATCGTGATCGTTGGCAGCGGCTTCACCGGATTCACCTGCGCGCACCGTCTGGCACGCATTCTGCGGCGACGGCGCGAGCAGGTGGACATCACGATCATCTCCCCGGTGGATTACATGCTCTACACACCGTTGCTGCCGGACGTCGCCGGCGGGGTCGTGGACGCCCGCTTCGTCGCGGTCCCGCTGGCCAACAGCCTCAAGGGTGTGCACGCGGTACGCGGGCGCGTGGACGGCGTGGACTTCGATCGGCGGACGCTGACGTGGTGCGATCCCGAGGAACGCAACCACACCATGTCCTGGGACCGGCTGGTGCTCACGCCGGGTTCGGTGACGCGGTTGTTCGACGTGCCGGGGCTGGCAACCTGCGCGCGCGGGTTGAAGACCACCGCCGAGGCCCTTTACCTGCGAGACCATTTCGTGGAGCAGCTCGAGCTGGCCAACATCGAGGACGACCCGCGGGTGGCGGCGGCCCGGCGCACGGTCGTCGTGGTCGGCGCCTCCTATTCGGGCACCGAGCTGGTGGCGCAGCTGCGGGCGCTGGCCGACGCGGCGGCCAAGCAGATGCGGTTCGATCCCGCCGACGTCAAGTTCTTGCTCCTCGACCTGGCGGAGCAGGTGATGCCGGAAGTGGGCAAGAAACTGGGTGACGCCGCGCAGAAGGTACTTCGCCGGCGCGGCATCGACGTCCGGCTCGGCGTGACGCTCAAGGAGGCGCACGCCGATCACGTTGTGCTCAGCGATGATTCGCGCATCGAGACCCGCACGATCGCGTGGGTGACCGGTGTCACCGGTGCACCGCTGGTCCAGGAGCTGGGCTTGCCGACCGAGCGGGGCCGGCTCAAAGTCGGTGCGGATCTGCGCGTGCCGGAGCAGCCGGACGTGTTTGCGGCCGGTGACGCCGCCGCGGTTCCCGACCTGACCCAGCCCGGCAAGATCACGCCGCCGACCGCCCAGCACGCGACCCGGCAGGGCAAGGTGCTGGCCCGCAACGTGGCGGCCAGCCTCGGGTACGGCAGCCCCAAGGAGTACAAGCACCGCAATCTGGGTCTGGTGGTCGACCTGGGACCGTGGCAGGCGGTGGCCAACCCGCTGAACATCCACCTGTCCGGGCTGCCCGCGAAATTCGTCACCCGGTCCTATCACCTGTACGCGATTCCGCGGGGGGTCAACCGATGGGCGGTGTCACTGGCCTACCTGACGGACCTGCTGTTCGACCGGTCGGTGGTGTCCATCGGGCTGGCGTCCGAGGAGGACGCGCAATTCGCGGCCAGCGAGGGCATCCCCATGCCGAAGACCGGCTGAACCCCTCAGCCGGCCGCCTGCTGCGCCCTGGCGTAGGCGAGCTGCAGGAAGTCGGCGCCGGTCAACACGGTGAAGACGCCCGCCACCAGGCGGGTGAACCGCGGCGCGAACACCAGGCCGATCGCGAAGCCGGTCGCCACCCACATGTCCAGGCAGAACGGGCAGGTCAGCAACTCCCCCAGGCTGTGCCGAAGCGGGCTTTCGTCCCGAACCTCCTCCATGACCTCCGCCGGGCCGCCGCTGCCGGCGAAGCGGGTGAAGGGCGCCCGCAACGGGCTCGTCACCGCGTCCTTGGTCAGGGTGCGCGAGAGCTTGTGGGTGCCGAGGGTCACCGTGACCAGGTCCTGGATGCGCCAGCGCGTCGGCAACGTGCGCCCGGTGAGCAGCGCGGCCACGGTCGCGACCCCCACCACGGCGCCGTAGATCGCCAGCACCACGAGGTAGCCGCCCAGCGGCCGCGGCTCGTCGCCCCGGTACTCGTCCGCTTCGCGCCGCGCTTCGTCGACCACCTGGGCCTTGGCCTCCGCCACCTCTGCCATTGCCGCTCCTTCACTAGGGACAGCTGGCTGGGTACCCGATGTCGGTGAACGCAATCGGCGGACGGCGGGCGCCTCACGCGTCCTGGCGCGCGGACCCCCCGTTTTTCGCGGCCTTGCGCAGCGTCCGGTTGGTGGACTGCAGGTCGGTATTGGCCGCCGAGAGCGTCGCGTTGTGGTCCTCGAGCTCCAGGATCCGCGCGATGCCGGCCAGGTTGACGCCGGCGTCGACCAGCTCGCTGATGCGCTTGAGCCTGGTCAGGTCGTCGGCGCTGTAACGCCGCGTCCCTCCATCGCTTCGCGCCGGCGTGACCAGCCCGTACCGCTCGTACAGGCGCAACGACTGCACCGCGATGCCGGAAAGTTCGGCGGCCACCGAGATGCCGTATACGCCGTGATCGGGCGCCGGGGCGCCGAAATCGCTGCGTTGGTCGGTCATCACGCGTCTCCCCCAGAACTCACGGGCTCAGAAAATCTATCTATCACACTTGCGCCATTGTGTCGATAGTGCTATATCAAATCTATGTCATTGGACATAGGTAATTGCCAGACCACAGCCTAGATTGGAGTGAGAGGTGACCACCATGCTGATGCGTACCGATCCGTTCCGTGACCTCGACCGCTTCGCCCACCAAGTGTTCGGCACCGCCGCCCGGCCTGCGGTGATGCCGATGGACGCCTGGCGCCAGGGCGAGGAGTTCGTCGTCGAGTTCGACCTGCCCGGCATCAACGCCGACTCGCTCGACATCGACATCGAGCGCAACGTCGTGACCGTGCGGGCCGAGCGGCCTGCCCTGGACCCCAACCGGGAGATGCTCGCCACCGAGCGCCCCCGGGGCGTGTTCAGCCGGCAGCTGGTTCTCGGCGACAACCTCGACACCGACAAGATCGAGGCGTCCTACCGGGAAGGCGTTCTGCGCCTGCGTATTCCGGTGGCCGAACGTGCCAAGCCGCGCAAGATCACCGTCGGCCGGGGCGACACGCAGACGGCCATCGACGAGAACGCCTCGCACCGCGAGGTCATCAACGCCTGATCGCCCGGCTGGGCGGCGGCTCGATTCCGGGTAGCAGACACGGGCCGCCGCCCATCGCCGGCCCAACGGCAGGAAAGCCGGGTGCGAGATGAAGTGGGAACTCGACGGTCAAACGGTTGACGTCGAACGGGCGTTGGCCGGTGGCTCCGCGCAACCGGCCGGCTGGTTCCGCTTCTATTTCACCGATCAGCGCTGGGAGTGGTCGGAGCAGGTGCAGCGGATACACGGCTACGAGCCGGGCACCGTCACGCCCACCACCGAACTGGTGCTCTCGCACAAGCACCCGGACGATCGCGGCCAGGTCGCGGCCACCATCGACCAGATCGTGAACACCCGCCAGGCGTTCAGCACCCGCCACCGGATCGTCGACACCGGCGGCAACGTGCGCCACGTCGTCGTCGTGGGTGACCGGTTCTTCGACGACGACGGGGATGTGGCCGGCACGCACGGGTTCTACATCGACGTCTCCCCGGCGACCGGACGGCCGGATGAGGAGCTGGTCAGCGCCAGGCTGGCCGAGATCAACGAGAACCGGGCCGGCATCGAACAGGCCAAGGGCATGCTGATGCTGGTCTACGGCATCGACGCCAACGCGGCCTTCGAGTTGCTCAAATGGCTTTCGCAGGAGGCCAATATCAAGCTGCGGCCGCTTGCCGAGCAGATCGCCGAGGACTTCCGCGGCGCCGGAGGGCGCCTCGACGCCCGATCGGAATTCGACCATCTGTTGTTGACCGCGCACGAGCGCGCCGCCCAACGCAGCCGGTCATGACGACTTGCGGCGCCTCTTGCGGGCGGCCGCCAACAGTTGCGCCATGCCCTCCTCGATGCCGGCGGCGAGCGCATCGATGTCGGGTGCGGTGTCGTAATCGGCGGTGATGCCGAAAACGAACGTGTCGGCGTAGCTGAGCATCGCGACGCCGGTGCGCACCTGTAGGGCGATCGGCGGGATCGGCAACAACTCCAGCACCCGGCGGCCCATCAGCCGCTGCCGGCTCCGTGGACCGGGCACGTTGGTCGCCAACGCCACCACCGCCCGCTGGGGTATCCGCGAGAGCAGGCGAATGGCCCACGCGGACAGCGCGAATGGGGTGCGCTTGGCCGCCACCACCATTGCGCTGCCACCCTCGCTCTGCCCGCTGGCTTTGGCGTGGCTGAGTCGATCGTGCACCAGCTTGAGCTGCCGCACCGGGTCCTCCTCGTCGACCGGCAACAACGGCAGCATTGCCGACACCCGGTTGCCCGCGACGTTGAAGTGGTCCACGGCGCGGACCGAAACCGGCACGAGGGTGCGCAGCGAGTCGCGGCCCGGGCGCTCCCCGCGCGCCAGCAAGACACCGCGGTAACTGTTGGTGATCGCCGCCAGCGCAACGTCATTCAGCGTGACCCCGAAGGCCCGGGCCACCTTGTGCATGTCGGTCAACCGGGCGCGGGCCGCGCTGTACCGCCGCATCGTGGTCACCGGCCCGTGCAGCGACGAATCGGGGGCGGGATGCAGCAGCCCCGCCGCGAGCTCGGCCGCGCCGATCGCCGCGTGTTCCGCCGCGGTCACCGCAGCGAACGCGCTGCGGCCGATACCGCTCGCCCAGCTCAACGGGTTGAGGTTCACCTTGGCGGGCCCCGACCGGGCCGACAACCTGGCAGCGCCGACGTCGGCGGCGAACGTGTCGCCGTCGCCGTCGTCGCTGAACTTCGACAGCAGCTGCGTGGTGGCGATGCCGTCGGCGATGCAGTGGTGAATCTTGGTCAGCACCGCCCATCGATTTCGGCTGAGCCCCTCGATGATCCAGCACTCCCACAGCGGGCGCTCGCGATCGAGCCGGCGCTCCATCAGCGACGCGATCAACTCGAACAGCTCCGCGTCACCACCGGGATGTGGCAGCGCGATGCGGTGCAGATGGCGCGCGAGGTCGAAGTGCGGGTCATCCACCCAGTTCGGCGGGCGCAGGTCGAGCGGATGGGTCCGCAGCACCTGCCGGCACCGCGGGATCGTCGCGACCCGTTCGGCGAACGACGCGAAGAACTCCTCGTACGTCGGGGCCGGCCCCTCCACGATCGACACCCCGCCGACCGCGAGGCTCACGTGCGGATCGGAATCCTCGACCTCCAGGAAACCGGCATCCAGGGCGGTCAATTGCTCCATGGTGCTACTTTCCGCGCCGCAATGCGCTGCTGGCAGGGCCGTAAGTCCCCAAGTACTGAGGCCAAACGGCGGCTGTGGCCTCGTGCCCCCGGGCATATCGTGAGGCGGGTGACGGGAGATCAATTGAGCAGCGAGGCAGATGCTTTCGCCGCCCGCCCCGGCCTCACCGCGCCGCCCGCCCTTCTGCACGCGCGGCCGCGCATGGGCTCGGCCCGCGACCGCCGCCCGGTCCACGCCTGCCGCATCGACGAAGCGCACTGATGCAACCCACCGAAGGAAGAACACCATGAGCGATTTCACCTACGTCCGCTTCTTCGAAGAGATCGGCATCTCCGACGTCCCGCTCGTCGGCGGGAAGAACGCCTCGCTCGGCGAGATGTTCCAGAAGCTCACCGGACAGGGCGTGCGGGTCCCGCATGGGTTCGCGATCACCGCCGAGGCCTACCGGCACATGCTGGACAGCGCCGGCGCCTGGGACGCGCTGCACGCCGCGCTCGACGACCTCGACCCCGACGACGTCACCGCGCTGGCCCGCAAGGGCAAGCGGGCCCGCGAAATCGTCTACGGCGCAGGGCTTCCCCCGGAACTCGCCGCCGAGATCACCGCCGCCTACCGGCAGCTGCAGGAGGAATACGGCGAAGACGTCAGCCTGGCCGTGCGCAGCTCGGCGACCGCCGAAGACCTGCCGACCGCCAGCTTCGCCGGCCAGCAGGAGACCTTCCTCAACATCAAGGGCACCGAGAGCCTGCTGGACGCCTGCCGCCGGTGTTTCGCGAGCCTGTTCACCGACCGGGCCATCCACTACCGGATCGACCAGGACTTCGACCACTTCAAGGTGGCGCTGTCGATCGGCGTCATGAAGATGGTGCGCTCCGACCTCGCCTCGTCCGGGGTGATGTTCACCCTGGACACCGAATCCGGCTTCCACGACGTCGTATTCATCACCGGCGCCTACGGGCTCGGCGAGAACGTGGTCCAGGGCGCCGTCGACCCCGACGAGTTCTACGTGCACAAGCCGACGTATCAGGCCGGCCACCGGGCGGTGCTGCGCCGGCTGATCGGGGACAAGGCGGTCAAGATGATCTTCGTCGAGGGCGAGACGAAGAACACCACGCGCAACATCCCCACGCCGAAGGCCGACCGGGCCCGGTTCTGCGTCACCGACGACGACGTCCTCGAGCTGGCCGGCTACGCCTGCGCCATCGAGGGCCACTACGGGCGGCCGATGGACATCGAATGGGCCAAGGACGGTCTCGACGGGCGGATCTACATCGTCCAGGCGCGCCCCGAAACCGCGGCCTCCCAGCGCAGCCAGACGATGATCGAAAGCTACGTGCTCGAGGGCAAGGGCGCCGAACGCAAGGAGGTGCTCGCCGAGGGCCGCTCGGTCGGCGAGAAGGTCGCCACGGGCATCGCCAGGCGGATGGACAACCTCGGGAAGCTGTCGGAGTTCCAGCCCGGCGACGTGCTGGTCGCCGACATCACCACGCCCGACTGGGAACCGATCATGAAGATCGCGGCGGCCATCGTCACCAACCGCGGCGGGCGCACCTGCCACGCGGCGATCATCGCCCGCGAGCTCGGCATTCCCGCCGTCGTCGGCGCGGGGAACGCCACCACGACCGTGCCCGACGGCGAGCTCGTCACGGTGTCGTGCGTGGAGGGCGACACGGGGCGGGTCTACCGCGGCGAGTTGGGCTTTCGCGTCGACCACACCGAGCTGTCCGATCAGGAGCGCCCGCAGACCGAGATCATGCTCAACCTCGGCAACCCGGACCTGGCGTTCAAGACGTCGTTCCTGCCGAACGACGGCGTGGGACTGGCCCGGATGGAGTTCATCATCAACGAGTACATCCGGGTGCACCCGCTGGCCCTGCTCCACCCCGACCGGGTGGACGACCCCGAGGCCCGGCGTACGATCGACACGCTGACTTACGCCTATTCCGACGGCGCCGAATTCTTCGTCGAGCGCCTGTCGGAAGGGATCGGCACCATCGCCGCCGCCTTCTGGCCCAAGCCCGTCGTCGTGCGGATGTCGGACTTCAAGACCAACGAGTACGCCAGCCTGGTCGGCGGCAGCGGCTTCGAAGCGGCCGAGAGCAACCCGATGATCGGCTTCCGCGGCGCCTCGCGCTACGCGCACCCGGCCTATGCCGAGGGATTCGCGCTGGAGTGCCGGGCGATGAAGCGGGTGCGCGAACAGATGGGGCTGACCAACGTCGTGCTGATGGTGCCGTTCGTGCGCCGGGTGGCCGAGGCGGACCTGGTCCTGGCCGAGATGGCCAAACACGGTCTGCGCCGCGGGGAGAACGGGCTCAAGGTGTACGCGATGTGCGAGATCCCCAACAACGTCATCCTCATCGACGAGTTCGCCAAGCGCTTCGACGGGTTCTCCATCGGATCCAACGACCTCACCCAGCTGACCCTCGGGGTCGACCGGGACAGCGAGATCGTGGCCTTCGACTACGACGAACGCGACGCGGGAGTCAAAGAGATGATCCGTCTGGCCGTGGAGGGCTGCCGCCGCAACGGGATTCACTCCGGGTTGTGCGGTCAGGCGCCGTCGGACTACCCCGACATGGCCGAGTTCCTGGTTCGCTGCGGCATCGACTCGATCAGCCTGAACCCCGACGTGGTGGTCAAGACCACCCGGCAGATCCTGGACCTCGAGCGTGCGGTGCAACGGCCGAGCGTCACGCCAGCGTGACGCAGGAGCTCGAGCGTCACGCCAGCGTGGCGCTTGAGGCGTCCCGCGGTGGCTGGCGATAGAGGGCGGCGCCGGCGACGACGTCGGCCCCGGCCGCGACGAACAGGACCCGCGCTCCCGACGGCAACCGCTCGGCCCGCGCTCCGAACGCGGCGGCCAGGGCGGCGGTGTGCATGTGTTCGTCGTCGGCGACGCTGATCTCCTCGACCGGCACGCCCAGCCGGGCGCCCAGCGCGGCGCGGTATCCGGGACGGGCGGGGGCGGCGACGATCGCGTCGACGTCGGACAGGCGCACCGATTGCTCGGCAAGGCACGCCGACACCGCCCGACCGGCCGCCGCGGCGAACCGCTCGTCCATCGCCGCCGACTCGGAAAACCGCAGGACGTTGCGTGAGTCGGCGAAACCAACTGTAGCGCTGAAGGTTTCGTCACCATTTTCGCTGTGGTCGTTCACCCAGGACACCCGGCTGAGGCCGTAGTCGCCGTCGGACCAACCACACAGCATCGCCGCGCCGGCGCCCGAGAATCCGAAGTGCTCGCTCATCCCGTGGCCGGGGTCGGCGTCGCTGGCGACCACCAGCGCGCGCCGGATGGCGCGGCTGCGCATGAAGCCGTCGACGATCTGCAGCGCAGTCAGGAGCCCGCACGTGCCGTTGGCGATGTCGAAGGAGAACGTGCCGTGGGCGCCTGCGTGCGGATCCTCCGGGTTGGCGCCGATGTCGTCCTGGATCAGCGCGGCGAGCGCCGGCTCACCGAGGTTGCGGTCGCGGTAAATGCCTGCGTTGATGACGAGGTCGAGGTCTTTCGCCTCGCATCCGGCCCGCTTCAGGCAGTCCTTGGCGGCGACGACGGCCAGGTGCAACGCGCTGTGGCGCCCGCGCAGCCGCGGGTGCGAGACGTCGATCCGATCAATCACCGTGCCCATAGCGGCTCACCACATCCTCGTCCAGGGTCAACAAGACCACACCGATTTCCAGCCCGGAGGCCAACGCCAGCAACGCGATTCGCTCTCCCGGCTTGATTCGCCCGGCCTCGAGTTCCTCGACGAGCGCCACCGTGTGGGTCGTCGAGGCGGTGTTACCGTAGCGGTCGACGGTGATCACCGCGTCGTGGCGCGGGCTGTCGCCGAACACTTCCGACATCCGGGCCATTCCCTTGCGGATCGCGCGCGCGGACGTCTGGTGGGTGATGACGTGATCGATGTCGTGGATCGAAAGGCCAACGGTGTCAAGCACTTCGCTCAGCAGCAGCGGAGTGTTGGCTATCGCGGCCTTCTGGATGGCGCGGGAGTTGGTGAACATGCGCGCGCCCGGGTCGTCGCCCTGCGGATACGCCAGGCAGAGCCGGCTGTAGTCGGCCACGGTGGTGAAGCCCGCCAGCGCGATGCCGGCCGAACCGGCCGGCGCCCGCTCCAGCAGCAGCGCCGCGCCGGCATCGCCCAGGGTCAGGCAGGCCAGCTCCTTGCTCATGATGTTGCGGATGTGCCGGGCGGCATTGTTGGAGAGCTGCGAGATGTACTCACCGCTGACGACGAGCCCGCGCTCGACGACGCCCTGGCGAATCCAGTTGTTCAAGATCGTTACGCCCGTGAGCATTCCGGCGCACGCGTTGGACACGTCGAACGTCATCGCGTTCACCGCCCCGATCCCGCGCGCCACGGCGCTGCTCATGGTCGGCTCGAGCCACTGGGTCAGCCCGTCGCGGAACTTGGTGATGCTGCAGCTGATCACCACGTCCAGCGCCGCCGGATCCTGCTGCGCGGTGGCCAGGCAGTTCAGCGCCGCCGAACTGGCCAGGGTGTAGGAATCCTCATCGCCCACCGACACCCGGCGTTCGCGGATCCCGGTCAGCCGTTCCAGGTCGATGTGGGTGCGGTGGCGGGTGGATGCCATCAGCTCGTCGGTCGTCAGGTGGGTGCCGGGCAGATGCCGGCCCGCGCCCGCGACTCGCGCGACGAAGGGAGCCTCACCGCCCTCCCCGTTCGTTTCCATCACCAGCCAGTGCCGAGTCATCGATGACACCTCCTTGGCTTCGTCCTTGCGGTGGTCCTGGGCATGTCCGGTCACCCACGCATCTCGAGGACCTCGGTCACCGGACGCCGGGCGGTGGGTTTCGCGTGTGGGTCCCCGGCCGGTGACCGGCCGACCCGGATCAGCAGCTGCGGCTGGCCGGAACCGCCGGTGATCTGCCTGATGATGTCGCGGCTCTGCGACATCTCCGTCATGTGGGTCAACGTGCAGGTGGCCATGCCGGCCACAGTGCATTCGAGCAGCACCGCCGACAGCGCCTCACCGCAGCGCAGCACCTCGGTCGGCGCATCGTCGTGACGGGTGGACAGGACCACGATCTTGGAGTGGTCCGCCTCGATGGAGGCGCGGCGGCGGCCCCCACCCGCCGGCGGGAACGCGCGGGCGATGTCGACGCGCGCGGCCTCGGAACTGGACAGCAGAGCGCTTTCGGGCACGTGTTCGGCGTTCGCTTCGAAGGGTGATGTCCACCAACGTAATTCGGTCAGATAGGAGGTGTCGCTTCGGCGCAGCTGCTCGGTGAGCCGCGACGCCTCAGCCAGCCTCGGCCGCTCGTCGTCGTCGACCACGTCCAGTGAAACGTCGTATGGTGTCACCGCGCGGATCAGGGCCGCATGCAGCGTGGGCCACGCGGCCGGTGCGCCCAGGGGCAGCCGGTCGGTGCGGCGGCGAAGGATGGCTTCGGCCCGCAGCCGGCGCTGCGGCGTCACGTTCTCCACGGGCAGAAAGCCCACGCTCGCGAGGTGATCCGGCCTGCCCTCGGTGGGGAACCGTTCGGTGACGCTTTCCCAGCCCGCGGCGGCCATGGCGACCCTTAGGTGGTCGAGGGCGGCCCCGCAGCTCAGGATCAGCTCCCGGCCGGTGTGGTCGGTGGCGTGCATCGCGTGGTGCGGGTCGGCCCACAGGTGCAGCCTCGTGCCGTCGGCGACCCACCGCCAGGGCTGGCTGTTGTGCAGCGAAGGCGCGCGGCACGCGAGGGTCACCGCGTCCCGGATGACCTGCTCGGTCGGCACTTTCGCGTCCATGTCCACCGTTTCGTCGACTTCGGTGAGGCAAACTGTATGCGCCGTGCGCGGGTGCGGGCAGGGCCGTTGGTCCCCGACGGCCGGGACGTTGGCACCTGCCGAGGGCGTTATGTCGTGCGCGCCCAGAGGTCGTGCGCCTCGCGGGCGACGAGGTCGGGGCGCCGCGAGGTGTCGATCCGGTGCGCGCCGACCCAGTCGGCATGCCCGGCGGCCAGGGCGGCGGCGATCTCCGGGGTGACCTCCGAAGTGCCCGCGGGCCTGGTCTTGATCCGGTCGGCCGCCACGTCGGCCGTCGCCGAGCACACGAATTCGACGAGCGCCGAATGCGTCTCGGTGGCCAGCCGGTGAGCCTGCTCGCGCGTCCGCGGATCGCGCCAGGTGCCGTCGAGGATCACCGAGTGCCCCTCGCCCAGCAACCGCCGCGCGCGGCTCAGCGCGGTCTCGTAGACCACCGTCACCTGGTCGGGGCTGTAGAGCCCGGCGTTCAGCACGCCGGGCTCACCGGCGATGGCACCCGAGTCCCTCAGCTCCCGGCGCACGTCGTCGGTGGAAATAAGCTGAGCGTCAAATGATTCGGCCAGCCCGCGCGCCACGGTGGACTTCCCGGTGCCGGGGTTGCCGCCGACGAGCGCCAGCCGAACGGTGCCGCTCTGCAGGTGCCGGGTGGCGATGGCCAGGTGGCGCGCGGCGTCGCCGGACGCGCCTGGGCTGCCCTGCGAAACCCGGACGCAGTCCACCTTGGCCCGCACCCCGGCCCGGTAGGCGATGTAGAAGTCAGCCAGCGCCCGTGGCGCCGCCCGACCCGCGTGCTCGGCGTAGCGCCTCAGGAAGTGGTCGCCGAAGTCCTTGCGGCCCAAAAACTCCAGGTCCATCGCGAGGAAGGCGGCGTCGTCGATGCAGTCGACGTGGCGCAGCCGGTCGTCGAACTCCAGGCAGTCCAGCAGCGCGGGGCTGCCACCGACCCAGAAGATGTCGTCGGCGAGCAGGTCGCCGTGCCCGTCGACGATGCGCCCCTCGCGGATGCGCCGCTCGAACAGCCGCGAGCGCCCGGCGACGAACTGGGCCACCAGGCGCCGCAGCAGGTCGACGTCGTCGGCCTCGACCCCCGGAATCGACTGGCTCGCATAGCGTTCCAATTCGGACAGGTTCTCCCGCCAGCGCCCCTCGATCGCGCCGGCCTCGCCCTGGGCGTCGATCCGCTCGCCGCGCTCGGCGCGTTCGTGGAAGCGGGCCAGCACGGCCGCGACCGCGTCCAGCACGCGGTGCACGGACTCCGCGGTGTCGTGGGCCACCAGGTGCGCGAGGCGGTCCTCGTCGCGGTAGCGCCGCATGACCACGACCGGTTCGGCCGGCCCGCCGAGCGGGTCGGTGAGGTGGGCGACGCCGAGGTAGCTGTCGGGCGAGAGCCGGCCGTTCAGCTCGACCTCCCGGCGGCAGGCGTGCTCGCGCTGCTGCGGCGCGCGGAAGTCGAGAAAGTCGGTCAGCACCGGCTTCTTGGCTTTGTATGCGCGGTCGCCGGCGAGAATGACGACGCCGGTGTGGGTTTCGTGCACATCGAGAAACGGCACGGCGGCGGCGCGACCCTACGACGGTCGGGCGACGATGACGGGCATGCGGACCGAGTGGACGACGGCGTTGCTGACCGAGCCCAGCAACACGCCCGACAGGCCGCCCCTGCCGTGGCTGCCCACGACGACGAGTTGGGCGGACTCCGACTGTTCGATGAGCTGCCGCGCGGGCCGGTCGGATACGACGACCCGGTGCACGGTGACGTCGGGATATCGTTCCTGCCAGCCGGCCAGCTGTTCGGCCAGGCTCCGCTCGGCTTCCCCCTTCACCGCCGACCAGTCCACCCCGGGCAGTTCGAAGACGTCGACGTCACTCCACGCGTGCAGGGCGGTCAGCCCGACTCCGCGACGCGACGCCTCGTCGAAAGCGACGGCCACCGCAACCTCCGAGGCGGGCGAGCCGTCGATGCCCACGAGCACCGGCGCCTGCTGAGGGTGCTCCATCAGCGGATCCTCGTCGCGGATCACGGCGACCGGGCAGCGCGCGCCGCGGACCACGCTGCTGCTCACCGAGCCCAGCAGCAGCCTGCCCACCGCGCCGCGTCCGTTGCTTCCGACGACGACCATCTCGGCCTCTTTGGACATCTCGACCAGCGTGGGCACCGGGGGCGCACAACGCAGCTCGCTTCGGACGTCGATCTTGCGGTCGGTGGTGACGGCGTCCTCGGCGATCTTGACCGCCTGCTCGAGCACCTCTCGGCCTTGCTCCTCCTGCCACACGGCCACGCCCGTCGACAGGGGAAGGGCCGGATACATCGGCACCATCGCGTTCACCATGTGGACGATGGTCAGCGGGACGTGTCGCATCGCCGCGTCACGGGCCGCCCAACAGACGGCGGCGTTCGAAGCCGGCGACCCATCGATTCCGACGACGATGCCGTGGCGGTTTGCCATTGCGGACATGATGTTCTCCCTCTCCTCCCCCAAAACGCTATGGCGCGACCGACCGTCGATCATGAGGCTTTAGTCACCAACCGCATGGCCATGAGGCCCCCCTGCGCCGACGGGCCTTGACGGCCGCGTGCGCTGTGGCATCGTCACAGCAATGACTGAATGGCCTGTCACCGTGGACGGGCGCTACCACGACGCGGTGATCCTCGGGCTCGACTGTGTGATCGAACAGACCTCGCCGGACGTCGTCGAGGCCCGCGATTCGACCGCCGTGCTGTTGCGGCGGCTGCGCGAGGCCGGCATCGCCGCCGCCGTCTATTCCTCGGGCCGCGAATGCGCACCCCTGTTGCGCGCCGCGGGAATTGAGGAATTGGTGGACGTCGCCGTCTGCCCGGCCGAGTCCGCCGCGCAGGGGGACGCGGCGCTGACCGTGGCGGTGGCGCGCCTGGGGGTGCGCCCGGTCCGTTGCGTCCTCGTCGACTGCGACGAAGGGGGAATCGCGGCGGGCCGGGACCACGGCTTCGGGCTCGTCATCGGCCTCGAGCGCAACGGGGGTGGAGACGGGTTGCTGTCCCTCGGGGCGGACGCCATCGTCGCCGACTTCGCCGGGATCACGGTGCGGCGCGGGGGCTCCCCGTTGTCGACCATCGCGGACGCGACGGGTGTCTACAGCCAGCTGAAGGAGCTGGTGGCCAGCCGGCGGCCGGCGGTGTTTCTCGACTTCGACGGCACGCTGTCCGAGATCGTCGCCCAGCCGGCGTCCGCCACACCGGTCGAGGGTGCGCCCGAAGCGCTGCGCGCGCTCGCGGCGGAGTGCCCCGTCGCGGTGGTCAGCGGACGCGAGGTGGGTGATCTTCGCGACCGCGTGCGCGTCGACGGGATCTGGTACGCGGGCAGCCACGGTTTCGAGCTCGTCGCACCGGACGGGACCCACCACGACAACGCCGACGCCCTCGGCGCCATCGACGCGCTGGCGCGTGCGGCCGACCGGTTGACGGAGCTGCTCGCCGGTGTCCCGGGAATCCATTTGGAGCGCAAGAGGTTTGCGGTCGCGGTCCACTACCGCCACGTCGACTCCGAACGGGTCGATGGGGTGATCGCGGCGGTACGCAAGCTCGCGCGATCCGAATGGCTGCGGATCACGATGGGTCGCAGGGTCATCGAACTGCGCCCCAGCCTCGACTGGGACAAGGGCACGACGCTCAACTGGATCCTCGAACAAATCCAGGGAACCGGCGGCGATGCGGTGTTGCCGATCTACGTAGGCGACGACATCACCGACGAGGACGCCTTCGATGCGGTCCAATTCGACGGAGTCGGAATTGTGGTGCGGCACAACGAGGATGGGGATCGCCCATCGGCCGCGTTCGTCAGCCTGGCCGATCCGTTCGCCGTCCGCGACTTCGTCCGGCGGCTGGCCGACGATCTGCACGAGGCCGCCGCCGCACCCAACGACGCGTGGGAACTGGTCTATGAGGGTTACGACCCCACCTACGAGCGGCTGCGCGAAACGCTGTGCACCGTCGGCAACGGCTACGTCGCCAGCCGCGGCTGCGCCCCGGAGGCCACCGCAAGCGCGGCGCACTACCCGGGGACGTATGCGGCCGGGGTTTACAACACGCTGGCCGATCGGGTCGCCGGCCGGACGATCGAGAACGAAAGCCTGGTCAATCTGCCCAACTGGTTGCCGTTGACCTTCCGGATCAACGGCGGGCCGTGGTTTCACATCGACGACACCGAATTGTTGTCCTACCGGCAGACATTCGACCTGCGGCACGCGACGCTGACGCGCACGCTGCGATTCTCCGACGGTGCGGGCCAGATCACGAGAATGACCCAACAGCGGTTCGCATCCATGCACGAGCCGCATCTGCTCGCCCTGCAGACGACGGTCGTCGCGGAGAACTGGTCGGGCACCGTCGAGTTCCGGTCCCTGCTGGACGGCGGCGTGGGCAACACCATGGTCGAGCGCTACCGTTCGCTGTCGAGCAGACACCTCACGTCACCGGCTATCGACGAATTCGCCGACGAATCGGTGATCTTGCGGACCGAGACGTCGCAGTCGCGCATCGCCATCGCGGTGGCCGCTCGCACCACCGTGTGGTGCGATGACGCCCGAGCCGTCGCCCAGTACAAGGTCGTGGCCGAGCCCGACCGTGGCGGCCACGACATCCAGGTGGCGTTGGCCGAGGGCCAATCGGTCACCTGCGAAAAGATCGCGGCCGTCTTCACCGGCCGGGACAACGCGATATCGGAGCCGGCGAGCACCGCGCAGCTACATCTCGATGCCGCCGGCCGGTATGCCGAGCTGCATCGTCAGCACGCCCGCGCCTGGGACCTGTTGTGGGAACAATGCGCGATCGGCCTGACCGACGGCGCCGACGCGCTGCGGATCCTGCGGTTGCACCTGGTGCACCTGCTGCAGACGCTCTCGCCACACACCGCCGAACTCGACGCCGGTGTGCCGGCCAGGGGCCTGCACGGCGAGGCCTACCGCGGACACGTGTTCTGGGACTCGCTGTTCGTCTCCCCGGTGCTGAGCGTGCGCATGCCCAATGTGGCACGCTCGCTGCTGATTTACCGTTATCGGCGCCTTCCGGAGGCCCGCCGGGCGGCACACCGGGCCGGTTATCTGGGTGCGATGTACCCCTGGCAGTCGGGCAGCGACGGACGCGAGGTGAGCCAGGAGGTGCACCTGAACCCGGAGTCCGGCCGCTGGAATCCGGATGCCAGCGCCCGGGCGCACCACGTGGGTCTGGCCATCGCCTACAACACCTGGCAGCACTACCAGGTGACCGGAGACCGGCAGTTTCTCGTCGACTACGGCGCCGAGATGCTGGTGGAGATCGCGCGTTTCTGGGTCGGGCTCGCCAGCTTCGACGAGACCCGCGGCCGCTACACGATCAAGGGCATCGTCGGCCCCGACGAGTTCCATTCGGGTTATCCGGGCAAGGAATACGACGGGATCGACAACAACGCATACACCAACGTGATGGCGGTCTGGACCATCCTGCGGGCGATGGACGCCTTGGACCTGCTCCCGCTGCGGGACCGCCTGGACCTCGTCGGCAAGATCGACCTGACGAGCGAAGAGCTCGGCCGGTGGGAGCACGTGACGCGGCGCATGTTCGTTCCGTTCCACGACAACGTGATCAGCCAGTTCGAGGGCTATTCGCAACTGGCGGAACTGGATTGGGACCAATACCGGCAGCGCTACGGCAACATCCAGCGGCTCGACCGCATCCTGGAGGCCGAGAACGACAGTGTGAACAACTACAAGGCGTCCAAGCAGGCCGACGTGTTGATGCTGTTCTACCTGCTGTCGTCGGACGAGTTGCTGGCTCTGTTGGGCCGGCTCGGCTACCGCTTCGCGCCGGAGCGGATCCCTGAGACGGTGGACTACTACCTCGCGCGCACCTCCGAGGGATCGACGCTGAGCGCCCTGGTCCATTCGTGGGTGCTCACCCGCGCCAACCGGCACCACGCCATGAAGTACTTCGTGCAGGTGCTCGCGTCCGACATCGTCGACATCCAGGGCGGCACCACGGCGGAGGGTATCCACCTGGCCGCGATGGCCGGCAGCATCGATCTGCTGCAACGGTGTTTCACCGGACTGGAGACCCGCGACGACCGGTTGATCCTGAGCCCGCAGTGGCCGAAGGCGCTGGATCCGATCGAGTTTCCGTTCGTCTATCGCGGCGAACGGCTGCACCTGCGGGTCAGCGGGCGGGCGGCCGAGCTGACGTCCGAGGCCGGCAACAGCGCATCGGTCACGGTGGAATGCCGTGGCCGCGTGCACCAGCTGCTACCCGGGCGCACGGTCGAGGTCGCCTGAGGTCAGGTGACCAATGCCCGCGAACGGGGGCCGAACGGCCCTGCTGAACCGCGCCGCGCCCCCATAACGTGACCAGTGCCGGGCCTTCAGGGTCCGCTGGCCAGTCTCCGGGAGGACGCGATGAACAATCCGCAGCAGCGGATCGTGGTGGGTATCGACGGCTCGGACGCCGCGATCAATGCGGCCAAGTGGGCCGCCGCCGAGGCCGTCAGCCGTGACGTCCCGCTCCGGCTGATTCACGCCGTCCCCCGGCGGAACGCCGGCGACGACAGCCTGGACATCCAATACGCCCAAACCGCGCTGCGCGCCGCCGATGCGGCGCTTCAGGCCACGGGTCAGCAGGTGAAGATCGAGTGCGACATCGTGCGCGGCTCATCCGAGGACGCGCTGATCGACGAATCACGCAGTGCCGCAATGGTTTGCGTGGGCTCGGTCGGCACGGGCTGGGTGGCGCGTAAGGTCCTGGGCTCGACCGCGGAAACCCTGGCGCACAAGGCGCACTGCCCGGTGGCCGTGATCCGCAGCCGTGGCGCCGAGCCGGATGACGGATTCGTCGCCGTCGCCGTCGGGGAATCGGCCGGCAACGACGCCGTGCTCGAACACGGCTTCCGCGAGGCCCGCCTGCGTGAGGCGCCGATCCTGGCGATGGGCGTCTGGCGGTGGGGCCTCGGCGAGATCCCCTACAGCCAGCTCGAGCAGCGGCTCGGCCCCTGGGTGGCGCAGCACCGCGAGGTGCACGTCCAGCCCGCCGCGGCCAGGCGCGGCGCGGCCGAATTCCTCACGCACACAACCGAGCCGGTTCAGCTCGCGGTGGTGGGCGGCGAGGACGCGGACAAGGTCGCCCGGATCGTGGGACCGATCACCTCGCACCCGAGCGGAAACGCGGGGTGTTCGGTGCTCGTCGTGCGTGACTGACGGCGAGCTACCCGGCCGCCCATTCGGTGGCGCTGTCGAGCTCGTCGGATGAGAAGATGGCGAACTCGCCGGGGACCAGCCACGCGACGGCGTGCAGGACATGGGCGACCCAGTCCTTGTCGGAGACCACCGCGATCCGCTTGAACGCCGCGTGGTGCGGCAGCACGGTGCCCAAGCCCAGCTTGAGGTCCTCGAGGAATCCGCCCGGCCCGAATCCCTCGTAATCGGGCGCGATCACCTCGACGATGCGGACCTCGCCGGTCTCTAGCACCCGCTCGATCTGGGGCTTGAAGTCACGCAGCTCGTCGCCGCGCAGCCGGCCCGACACCCGGATGCCGATCACTTTCTCCGGCATGCTCGGCAACAGTTCGATCATTTGCGAGCCTCCCTCACGCGCAAGGTTCTTCTTCTCAACGGACAACCAACACGGGCACCCGCGCCGACTGCGCGACGGCCGAACTCACCGAGCCGAGCAACATTCCGGGGAATCCGCCACGGCCGCGGCTACCGACCACCACCAGCTGGGCGCGTTCGGATTCCTTGAGTAACCACTCGGACGGCTTGTCGCAGAACAGTTTCCGTTCGACTCGCACGTCGGGATACCGCTCGTGCCAGCCGGCCAGGCGTTCGGCGAGGGTTTCGGCCGCCTGGATCTCGCGGTCGCGCCAGTCCATGCCGAGGATGGGGAACACCCCCACGTCGCTCCAGACGTGCACGGCCACCAGGCCGACCCCCCTGCGGGAGGCCTCGTCGAAGGCCAGCGTGGTCGCGTCCTCCGACGCCGGGGAGCCGTCGATGCCGAGCACCACGGGCGCGGCCGGATCGGGCGCCGACCCTTCGGCGGAGTGAATCACCGCGACCGGGCAGTGGGCGTAGTGCACGAGTCCCGTGGTCACCGAGCCCAACAGCAGGCGACCCACCGCGCCCAGCCCCTGGCTTCCGGCGACGATCATCCGGGCATCCTTGGAGGCCTCAACAAGTGCCGGGACGATGGCTGAATACCTGGTCTCCGTGTGGATTTCGGGCGGCGCGGAGTCGCCGACGCTGGCGTTGAGCGTCTTGCGGGCCTGGTCGATGACGTGCTGGGCGCTGTCGTGCTGCCATTCGGGCATGTCCGCGTACAGCTGGCCCACCGGCCATCCGACCACGACGGGGGGAACCGCGTGCACCAGCGTGATGGGCAGATCACGCATGAGGGCCTCCCGCGTCCCCCAGGCCACGGCGGCGTCGGATGCCGCCGACCCGTCGACACACACCAGTACGCCGTATTTCGTCGCGCTCTGCGTCATTGTTCTGCTCCTCTACACGCCGTCGAATTCGGGCAGCTCGATCTCGAGATGGCGAACCGAGCCGTGATCGATTGGCCGGCAAGGCCAGCCGAGATCGAAGAAGACCGTGAGCATCGGGTGGTTCTCTTCGAGGACGTCGGCGACGAACCGATCGATGCCATGCGCCCGAGCGATCGGGGCCAGGTGCTTGAGCAAGGCGGTGCCCACGCCCACCGAATGATCCTGATGCGCAACCACAATCGCCACCTCGGCCACCTGCGGATCGTCGACGACGACGCAGTGCGCCACGCCGATCAGCCGGTCGGCGTCGAAGGCGCCCAGCGCGTACAAACCATCCGCGGGCCCGGTCAGCTTCGCGACGAGCTCATGCAGCGGTGACAGCTGCAGCGTGAAGAAGCGGAAGTACCGGTCATAGTCGGACAGCTGCTCATGCAGCGCCAAGACGGCCTCGGCGTCGGCAACGGTCAGAGCGCGCAACGACACCAGGCGTCCGTCGAGCAGCCGAGCAGATTCCGCCGCGTCCACCGACCGATCACTCACGACCCCGACGGTAGTCCGGGGCGGCGCCGTCGGGCAGGGCCGTTAGGCCCAAGGGCCGCCCCCCTTTGGTCCCGCCGGGGCGACGTTACTGATCGATGAGCGGGGCGACCCAGTGCACCCGGGTGCCACCCTCCGGGGGGCCGGTGATCTCGCAGGCACCGCCGAGTTGTTCGGCGCGGCGCCGCATGTTGCCCAGGCCGCTGCTGCGCGTGTTGCCGACAGGGATGCCGGAGCCGTTGTCGATGATGTCCAGGACGAACATGTCGGCGACGCTGATCTCGACGGTCAGGCGCGATCCACCGGAATGGCGCAGGGCGTTGCTGACGGCTTCCGTGGCCACCGCCTCGGCGTGGTCGGCAAGCTCTCCGCCGACGGCGGTCATCGGTCCGTGCATCCGCACGGTGGTCACGACGTCGCGATTCTCGGTCAGATCGGCGACCACCTGTTGGATGCGGCGCCGGAAGTCGCCGTTCTTACCCATCGGGGATTTCAGCTGGAAGATCGTCGTGCGGATCTCCTCGATGATGGTCTGCAGGTCGTCGAGGGTGCGGTTGAGCCGGTCGGCGACCTCCGGGGAGCGCGCCCGCGCCAGCGTTCCCTGCAGGTCCATGCCGGCGGCGAAAAGCCGCTGGATGACGTGGTCGTGCAAATCGTGCGCGATGCGCTCGCGCTCGGCCAGGATGCTCAGCTGCCGCGCGTCGTCGCGGGCCGACGCGAGCACCAGCGCCATCGCCGCATGCGTGGCGAAGTCGTTGACCAGATCGAGGTAGCTGTCGTCGAACGGCGGCTGGTCGGCGCCGCGGGCGATCGCGATGACACCGACGACCTCGTCGCGGGCGCGCAGCGGCATCAGGATCGCCGGGCGCTGCCCGACGTCGGTGAACGCCTGAATCGGGTACTGCAACGTCTCGGTGATCAGCGGTTCGCCCGAGCGGAACACGGTGCCGCTGGTGGACGCGTCCACCGGGACCCGCTGGCCGACCACCTCGTCGGCGTGCACCCCGACGGCCGCGGAGACCACCAGCGTGTCGACCTCGTCGTCGGGCAGGTCGGGATCGCCGGGCACCAGGACGATCGCCTGTTCGGCGTCGGTCAGGACCCGGGCCTGTTCGGCGATCAGCTGCAGCGGGCGCCGGTGCGGAGCGGCGCTGGAGAGCAGGGCGGTCGTGATCTCACGGCTGGCCTCCATCCACTTGACGGCCGTCCGCTCGCGCTGGAAGACCTGCGCGTTGTCGATCGCGACGGCGGCGGCGAATGCCAGCGCGCGGGCGGCCACCTCGTCGGATTCGGAGAACACCCGCACCGGATCGACGTGGGTGAGGTAGAGGTTGCCGAACACGTTGCCCCGGATGGTGATCGGCACCGCGAGGAAGGCGCGCATCGGAGGATGGTGTTCGGGGAACCCGACGGCGGCCGGATGGGCGGTCAGATCAGTCATCCGAAGGGCCGGCGTGTCCAGCAGCGACAGGCTCAGCAGGCCCTTGCCGAACGGCAGGTGCCCGATGCGGGAGACGGTGTCGGCGTCCATTCCCTCGTGGACGAACCTGACGAGGTTGCCCTCGGGATCGCGGATGGCCAGGGCCCCGTAGGGCGCCGAGGTCAGCTTCCTGGCGGCGCCGATGATCCGGTGCAGCGTGGCGTCGAGGTCGAGGCCCGCACCGATCTCGACGATGACGCGGAGCAACTGCTCCATCTGGTCGCGGGCGGCCAACAACTCGTCGAGCTGCTCGTGCATCCTCCCGACCAGCCCGCGCTGGCCGAGTCCGGCGAATGCCGAGCCGCCGTCGTCGCTCCTCAACCCGTCAAAACCTCCACGACACTTTTGCTCAATGTCAGATGGCAAAATCAGCGTAGTCGCAATTTGTCAAGCGCCCAAGCGAAGAGTTCCCGTCGATGACGTGACGTGTTGCGGTTGCCGGCTAGTCGGCAGGCGCGTCCGCTGGCGGTTGGGAATGGCCGGGCCGTTGATCCAGCTTCGACGCGAACACCGCCGCCTGGGTCCGGCGCTCCATGCCGAGTTTGGCGAGGAGCCGCGACACGTAGTTCTTCACCGTCTTCTCGGCGAGGAACATCCGTGCGGCTATCTGCCTGTTGGTGAGGCCCTCGCTGAGCAGACCCAGCAGCGTTCGCTCCTGCTCGGTGAGGCCGGACAGCGGGTCTTCGCGTTCGGCCGCGCCGCGAAGCTTCGCCATCAGCGCGGCCGCGGCGCGGTTGTCCAGCAGCGACTTGCCCGCGCCCACCTCCTTGATGGCGTGGGCCAACTCCATGCCCTTGATGTCCTTGACCACATAGCCGCTGGCGCCGGCCAGAATGGCCTCCAGCATCGCCTCGTCGGAGGTGAAGGACGTCAACATCAGGCACCGCAGGTCGGGGTGATCGGACACCAGGTCCCGGCACAGCTCGATGCCGTTGCCGTCGGGAAGCCGCACGTCGAGCACGGCGACGTCGGGCTGCAGCGCCGGGATACGCGCCTTCGCCTCGGAGACGGAACCCGCCTCGCCGACGATTTCGAGCTCGGGGTCCGACGCCAGGAGGTCGGCGAGACCGCGCCGGACGACCTCGTGGTCGTCGACCAGGAAAACCTTGACCATTAAGAACCCTTCCGATGGTCGTATGACCTCAATATCACACATCCATCATCGTCCGAGTTCACAAATGTTGCTGATTCACCACCAACAGCGAACACCGGGCGTCCTGCATCACCGAGCTGCCGACCGGTCCGACGAGTTCGGCCACGTGCCGACGGTTGTGGGCGCCGACGATCACCAACCCCACCGGCCCGTCCGGGGCGGCGAGGTATTCGAGCAGTCCGGCGTGGATCGCCACGGATTCGACACGCAGCTGCGGATGGCTTCGCTTCCAGCGGGCGAGCCGGCGATCGAGGTCGGCGAGCGCCCGCCGATCGGCCTCGCTGCCCCACACGCCATGCTCGCTCTGCGCGGTGCGCCGCGAGACGACCGCCTGGAGCGCGGCGCCACGCAACAGGGCCTCGTCGACGGCCGCGTCCAGCAGCACCGAGTCCGGGGACCCGTCGATCTCGACGACCGCCTTTCCTCCGGATTGCCGGTGGTGGTCGTCGCGGCCGCGGACGATCGCCACCGGGCAGTGCGCCGAGACGGCCAGCGCCGCGGCGGTGGAGCCGACCCGGCCCGGTTGAAAGTGGCGCAGCCCGACGGCTCCCACGCAGACCATCACCGCCGACGCCGACGAACGAATCAGCGACCCGACCGCGGGTCCGTGGACGATTTCCGTCTCGATCGCCACCGGCCTGCCCGCGGCGCGGATCGCGCTGACCGCCTGGCCGACCGCGAGCTCCGCCGTTTGTTCGCCGCCTTCGGCCTCGGTCGCGTAGAGCAGACGCAGCGGAACGTCACGACTCACCGCCTCGTCGACCGCCCATAGCGCCGCGCGGATCGCCGCCTTGGAACCATCGATACCGGCGACGACCGACTCGGTTCGGGCGGTCTCCGTCATCTCAGTGGCGAACCACGAGCACCGAGCAGTCGGGGTAGCCGACGATCGGATGACAGTTCGGGGTGACCAGCCCCGCGATCTCGTCGGCATCGGCACTGCCGACCACCGCGAGTTCGATTGTGCCACCGGGCTTCTCGCTGGGTCTGGCGCCGGTGCCCGCAGCGACGGTCTGGACGTGGACGTCCGGGTAGCGGCGGACCCAGCTGTTCAGCCGCCGGTCGATCTGCCGGACGGTGGCGTGGCGGCGGCGCCCTTCCTCCATGGCCTGGTGTACCACCTCGTCGTTGTCGGGCTCGTCGTTGAGCACAACGGCGATCACCCCGAGCTCCGTCGGCGACCCGTCGGGATTGGTGCGGATGATCGCGACCGGGCAGTGCGCGCGCGCCACCAGGCCGGCCGCGGTCGGGCCCAACAGCCCGTCGGACGCCCATCCCCGCCTGGCGGTGCCGACACACACCAGGGCGGCGTCCAGCGATTGGTCGATCAACGCCTGCGCGGGGTCACCGGAGACGATCGCCGTCTCGATCTCGACCGCCTTGCGCTCACTCTGGATGGCGGACTCCGCTTCGCACAGCGCGATTTCGCCGCGTTCGACCTCCCATTCCGAGGTGGGGCCCGACCCGGCGTGGCCCCCTCGTGGGGGGATGACATAGACCAGGCGCAGCGGCATCTGCCGGCCGATCGCCTCGTCGATCGCCCACTTCGCGGCGTTCACCGCGGCTTTCGAGCCGTTGACGCCGACGACCACGGCCTTGGCGTCCAGCTGGTTCATGTCGGCTCCTAGGGTTCCATTCGCTTTCAAGGCTATTGCGCCGGCGCCCCGCGACGGAGGGGCCGTTAGGCCCCAGCTGCGAAGTCGTTCGGCCCCACCTCCGCGGGTTCGGCCACCAGCTCGAACAACCGCTCCACGTCGACGCGCTCGAAGACCGCCGTACCGGGCGTCATCAGCATCGCCGCGCCCGCCGCGATCCCGTACCGAACGGATTTGGCGAGCGGCCACCCACGGGTGATACCCACCGTGATCGCGGCGACCATCGCGTCGCCGGCCCCGACGCCGCTGCCGCTACGCATCGGGACCGCCGGAAAGCGTTGGCTGGCATGGCGTGTCGCGAGCAGCGCGCCGTAGGACCCCAGGGACACCACGACGACCTGTGCGTGGCCGCTGTCGATCAGCTGATGGGCGGCGGCCAATTGCTCGGACTCGGTGGCGAGTCGGCGGCCGACGCATTCCCTCAGCTCGCGCACGCTCGCCTTGAGCAGATACACGCCCGAGGAGATGTGCTGCAGGCCGCCGCCGGAGGTGTCCAGAATCAGCTTCACGCCCAGCTCCCGGCAGATGTCGGCGACCCGCTGGTAGTAGTCGGCCGGGACGCCCGGCGGCAGGCTGCCGCTGGCCACGACGACTTCGGCCGTCTGGGCGGCGGCCCGCAGTTCGGCGAGGCATTGCTCCTGTTCGAAGGCGTTGAGCTCCGGGCCCGGCAGGACGAACCGGTATTGCTGGCCCGTGCTGGTCTCGTTGACGGAAAAACTCTCGCGGGTCTGGGCGGCGATCGGGATCTGCAGGAACGGCACCTCCGCCTCGCCGAGCAGGGTGGTGACGAGGCCACCGTGCGACCCGCCCGCCGGAAACACCGCCAGCACCGGGCTGCCGAGGACCTTCGCGATCCGCGCGACGTTGATGCCGCCGCCGCCCGGGTCGTAGCGCGTCGCCGAGCAGCGCAATTTGTCGGTCGGCCGCACCACGCCGACGCTCGTGGTGATGTCGAGCGCGGGATTCATGGTCAACGTGACGATTCTTCGGCTCAGCGCCCGATCGGCCGGCATCTGTATCTCCATCGCTTCGTGCCTAGAGGCCGCTCGGATACGTTTCCGGCGTCTCGCCGGCGATCCACAAGCTGGTGACCTCCAACGGCTCCAACGCCCGCGTCCGGTCGATGTGAATCATCGCGTCGAACTGGTCGGCGGGCCGGACGTGGAAGTAGTGGCTCTGCCGTTCGGTCTCGGGGCGGTAGATCACCCCGATGGCACGCCCCAGGCGCACCGCGCCGAGGGGCTCCGCGGCCCCGGGGTTGAGGTGCGGCGACACCACGAACGCCGCCCTGCCCGTTTCGTGCAGGAGTTCTTCGATGCTCCCGTTGAGGGCCGGGCGGACGACCTTGCGTTCGGCGATGCCGCCCCAGTCGCTGGCGGCGGTGACGGTGCCCGCGTACGTGCTGAAGCCGAGCAGGCGGGATTCGTCGCCGTGCCGCTGCCGGACCAGCTGGCCGAGCGTGAGTTGTCCGTCGGCCCACACCTCGGTGGCGCGGGCGTCGCCTACGTGGGAGTTGTGGGCCCACACCACGATTCGCGCGGACGGCACGTCGTCGTGACGGTCCAGATGCTTGAGCAGTGCGTCGAGGGTCTGCGCCATGTGTTTGTCGCGCAGGTTCCACGAGGTGACCCGGCCGCTGAACATCGCCCGGTAGTACACCTCCGCGTTGTGCACCGTCTGGGCGTTCTGGTGGGCGTAGAACAATTCGTCCTCGGCGAGCAGGCCGTCCCTGCGCGCGTAGGCCAGCGCGTTGCGCTGGATCTCGACGAGTTGATCGATCGCTTCCTTCTCGCACGACGGGCCCGCGCCGAAGGCCGCCGAGAAGCCGTACGCCTGACCGTCGTCCGCCGAGGCGTGGTCGAAGCAGGCGTAGCGTTCCCGCGCCCGCGCCGCCGCCTTGGGGTCGATCTTGTCCAGGTAGCCGATCACCTCCCGCATCGACCGGTGCAGGCTGTAGAGATCCAGGCCGTAGAAGCCGGCCTGCCGCTGGCCGTTGTTCTCGTGCAGCCGGTTTCGCGTGCGTAGCCACTCGACGAAGTCACGGACGACGGTGTTGCGCCACATCCAGGCGGGAAAGCGCTCGAAGCCGCTCAACGCCTCGTCGGCGGTGGTGTCGTCGCCGATGCCGCGAACGTAGCGGTTCACCCGGTAGGCGTCGGGCCAGTCCGCCTCGGCCGCGACGGCGCAGAAACCCTTCTCCTCAATCAGCCACTTGGTGATTTCGGCCCGGGCCTCGTAGAACTCGTGTGTGCCGTGCGAACTTTCGCCGATCAGCACGATGCGCGCGTCACCGACGAGCGCGTCCAGCGCCGCTTGCGGCGGCACGCCCGCCGGCGCGTCGATGGCGACCCGGCTGATCACGTCGGCCGGTGTCCGCGCCGCGGCGCCCCGCGACGCCCCGGTCGTCGGCGTGGCGAGCAGCCGGCGGACCTCGTCGTCGGTGACCTGGCGGAAATCCCAGAAGGACTCGCCGACCGCGAGGAACGGGGTGGGCATGCTCGCGCACACGACGTCGTCGACCTGCCCGGCGAATTCCCGGCACGTCGACTCGGGGGCCGCCGGCACGGCGATGACGATGTGCGCCGGCTCGGCTTCGCGCAGCGCCTGCACCGCCGCGGACATGCTTGCGCCGGTGGCCAATCCGTCGTCGACGAGGATGACCGTCTTGCCGGCCACCTCCACGGGTGGGCGCCCGTCGCGGTAGGCGGCCTCGCGCCGAATCAATTCCCGACCCTCACGCTCGGCGACCGCGCGCAACTCCTGCGGGGTGATACGCAGGCCACGCACGACGTCGTCGTTGACCACCACGCGGCCCCCGCTCGCCAGTGCTCCCACCGCGAATTCCTCGTGGCCGGGCGCGCCGAGCTTGCGCACGATGAAGGCGTCCAGCGGCGCGCGCAGCGCCGCCGCCACCTCCCACGCGACGGGTATGCCGCCCCGCGCCAGACCCAGCACGATCACGTCTGGCCGATCGCGGTAGGCCCCGAGGAGGTTGGCCAGCACCCGGCCGGCCTCGCTGCGGTCGCGGAACACGCGGCGCGGCGAGCGCCGGGTCGCGTCAGCTGCTCTGGTCATCGCGCACCGCGGTCACTACGCCGCTCGGCGGGCGGACGGGAAGGGTCGCCATGGCAATCTCCTCGATCCCTTTCACCATTGACGACTTTCATCCGACCAGTCCGCCGTAATCGGCGGTAGGGACCGAAGTCCCAGGCTTACGGGTCGTTCGTCGGGTCACCGTTTCCGGCGCAGCTCGGCCATGTAGGCCATCACCCGGTTGAGGATGAGGCCGTAGGCGTCACCGTCTTGGGTGAGCCGCACGAGCCCGCGGTGGCGCAGGAAGCCGTCGAGGCGCTGGTCCAAACGCCAGTCGACGTAGGTGTGGCCGGCGTAGGGCGAGTGCAGAAATTCAAAGGCGAGCTCGTCGACGTCGGCGTCGGTTATCGACGGGCATCCGTCTGTGGTAGAAGGCATTTGGCTGCTACCCGACTCGGCTGTGATCCCGGATGGCGGCCTGCACCGCGGCGAATCGTGCTCGAGCCCGCTCGTCGGCGGCCTGCTGCTCGGCGGCGGTGACGACGATGGCGTCCGGGCCCGGGAACACGGTCGCCTCCTCCCCGGTGGCCAGCCACCGCACCCGGTAGGGCGGTTCACCATCGGGGGAACGCACGGAGGTGATCAGCCCGCGCAGATCCGGGCGACCGATCGTGCCGCTCTTGATGACGAGCCAGTCCCCGGCATCGGCAATCATCGTCGACTCCCTTCGAAATCCATGGCCACAATCCGGGCCGCCCTAGCGGCGTATCTCCAAGACATCGCCGAGGGGCCGCCGCGGCGTCGGTTCCGGGCCGCCCTTGCCCGCGAAGGCGGTGCCCACCCGGATCAAGACCTGGGGCACCGCTTCGGTGTCGGCTATCAGCTGACGGACCATGTCGCGGCTGGCCGGCAACTCCGTCACGTGGGTGACGGTGCACGTCGCCAGACCCGCGATGGTGCATTCCAGCAGGATCGCGGAAAGCACCTGGCCGCACAGGAATGCGTCCGCGCGGGTGTCTCCCGGGGTGGACAGGACGAGCACCTCCGCTTGGTCCGCGAGTCCCGCCGAACCCGGTCGGGCGTTCGCGTCGGCGGGAAACCGGCGGTTCACGTCGACGGCGCGCCGCTGCGCGTCGCTCACCAGCGCCGCCGTGGGGATGCCGTCGTCGTGCCTGCCCGGCGCTGTCCACCAACGCAATTCATGGTGATAGACGTCGTCATAGCGGCGCAGCGCCTCGGTGAGACGCGCCGCCTCCACCAGCCGCGGCCGCGCGTCGTCGGCGAGCACGTCGAGGGAGACCAGGCCGGGGTCGAAGGCGCTCCGCAGCACCGGCTCGAACGACGCCCAGTCCCTCGGTGCGCCGAACGGCCGCCGGTCTGTCCGGCGGCGCAGGATCGCCGCGGCGCGATCGCGCCGGGCCGCGGCGACGTAGTCGGTCGGGAGGAAGTCGACCGAGGCCAGGTGGTCGAGGTTGTTGGGGTTGGGAAACTCGTCGACGCTCGTCGCCCACCCGTCGGCCGCCATCGCGACCCGGAAATGGTCGAGCACCGCGCCGCAGCTGATGATCGACTCGCGGCCGGAGCCGTCGGCCGAGGGCACCGTGCGGTCCGGGTCGGCAAACAGGTCGACGCTCGGGCCGTCCGCGACCCATCGCCAAGGCTGGGTGTTGTGCAGCGAAGGGGCGCGACAGGCCAGCTCCACCGCCCTGGTGAGCACCTTGGTGTCGACCAACGTCGGGGTCATCGCTCGTCGCCCCTCCTTTCCTACCTGGACCCTCGGGCATGCGGGCAGCGCGCGCCAGGGTCCTTGGTCCCCAGCGTCGGGTCATTGGACCCGGGGTCGACTGATGACCTTTGTCTCTATTGCGGCGATGCCCCGCGGCAAACGATGAAGGCGACTACCCGAAGCGAGGACCCTGTCATGGACGTCATCCGCAAAACGGCCACCGACTTCTCCGTTCGGCCCAACCTCACGGACTACGAACACGAGCGCGCCCAGTTCCACTGGTCCGATGTGCCGGATCCGTGCGAGGGCATGGGCCCCGGCCTGTGCAACATCGCCTACGCCGCCGTCGATCGTCACACCGCTGGTCCGGCCGCCACGCGCACGGCCCTGCGGTTCGTCCCGGACCGGCCCTGGGACGGTGTGATCGCCACCCAAGACCTCAGTTACGCCGAGCTCGGCCGGCTCTCCCGGCGGTTCTCCAGCGCGCTGCGCTCGTTGGGCATCAACAAGGGCAACCGCGTCTTCACGCTCATGGGCCGCACCCCGGAGCTCTACATCGCGATGATGGGCGCGCTGCGCAACGGCAGCGTCGTCTCACCGTTGTTCTCGGCCTTCGGGCCGGAGCCGATCGCCACCCGAGTCAACATCGGGCAGGCCGACGTGCTGGTAACCACGAGGGCGATCTACCAGCGCAAGGTCGCCAAGATCCGCGATCGGCTCCCCTCGCTCCGGCACGTCTTCGTGGTCGACGACGGCCAGGGCGGCGGCGCGCCGCCGGGGACGCTCGACTTCTGGCAATGGCTGGACGCGGCCGACGAGAACGCGCCGATCGAACCGACCACCGCCGACGACCCGGCGCTGCTGCACTTCACCAGCGGGACCACGGGCACGCCCAAAGGCGCCATCCACGTGCACGGCGCCGTCGTGATGCACTACGTCACCGGCTTGTACGCGCTCGACCTGCATCCCGACGACACCTATTGGTGCACAGCCGATCCCGGTTGGGTGACCGGCACGTCCTACGGCATCATCAGCCCGCTCCTGCACGGGGTCACCTCCATCGTCGACGAGGCGGAATTCGACGCCGAACGGTGGTACCACATCCTGCAGGACCAGGGCGTCTCCGTGTGGTACACCGCACCGACCGCCATCCGGATGCTGATCAAGGCCGGACCGGAACTGCCCGCGCGCTACCACTTTCCGCGGCTTCGGTTCATCGCCAGCGTCGGCGAGCCGCTCAACCCCGAGGCGGTCTGGTGGGGAAAGCGGGTGCTGGGCCTGCCGATTCACGACAACTGGTGGCAGACCGAGACGGGCGGCATCATGATCGCCAACACACCCGCGTTCGACATCAAGCCCGGGTCGATGGGCCGGCCGCTGCCCGGGGTCGACGCCTTCATCGTGCACCGCGACGACGACGGGCCCGTCGAGGTCGTCGACGAACCCGGCGTGGAGGGTGAGCTCGCGCTCAGGCCCGGCTGGCCATCGATGTTCCGCGGTTACCTGAACGCCGAAGAGCGCTACCGCAACGCGTTCGCCGACGGCCTCTACCTGTCCGGGGATCTCGCGAAGAAGGACGCCGACGGCTACTTCTGGTTCGTCGGCCGCAAGGATGACGTGATCAAGTCCGCCGGACACCTGATCGGTCCGTTCGAAGTGGAAAGCGCGCTGACCGATCACCCCGCCGTCGCCGAGGCGGCCGTCATCGGCATACCCGATCCGACGGTCGGCGAAATGGTAAAGGCCTTTGTCACGCTGAAGAACGGCGTCCTGGCCGACGAGGACCTGCGGCTGCAACTGATGGGCCACGCCCGCAAACGGCTCGGGGCCACGGTGGCGCCCAAGGAGATCGAATTCGTCGACTCGTTGCCCCACACGAGCAGCGGCAAGATCATGCGGCGCCTGCTGAAGGCCCGCGAACTCGGCCTGCCCGAAGGTGATACATCCACCATCGAGCAGCGCCCCGTCCAGCACGCCGAAGGGGTGCCATCATGACCGATACGAAACTGGCCCATGAGCTGTTGTCCGACATGATCCGGGTGCGGCGCATGGAGGAGAAGTGCGCGGAACTGTACAGCGCGGCCAAGATTCGCGGATTCCTGCACCTCTACGTCGGTGAGGAGGCCGTGGCCGCGGGGTCCCTGCGCGCACTGGCCGACGACGACGCGGTGGTTGCGACGTACCGCGAGCACGCGCACGCGCTGCTGCGTGGCATCCCGATGACCTCGATCATGGCCGAGATGTTCGGCAAGCAGGAGGGCTGCTCGCGGGGCCGCGGCGGTTCCATGCACCTGTTCGACGCGGCCAAGCGGTTCTACGGGGGCAACGCCATCGTCGCCGGCGGCCTGCCGCTCGCGGTGGGCATCGCGCTGGCCGACGCCATGCTGCAGCAGAAGCGGGTCACCGCCTGCTACTTCGGCGACGGCGCGGTGGCCGAGGGCGCGTTCCACGAGTCGCTGAACATGGCGGTGCTGTGGAACCTGCCGGTGCTGTTCTGTTGCGAGAACAACCTTTACGCGATGGGCACCGCGTTGGACCGCGCCCAGTCGCAGACCGACCTGACCGTCAAGGCGGCCGCGTACCGGGTTCCCACGCTCGCGGTCGACGGGATGGACGTCGAGGCATGCCATGCCGCCGCGCAGCAGGGCGTCGACCACGTTCGCGACACCGGTGGCCCGTTCTTCATCGAATTCCGCACCTACCGGTTCCGCGCGCACTCGATGTTCGACCCGGAACTGTACCGGGACAAGGCGGAAGTCGAGCGATGGCGCGAGCGCGACCCGATCCAGGCGTTCACCGACAAGTGCGTGGGCGACGGCACGCTCTCCGACGCCGACGTGCGTGAGATCGAAGACGCGGCCGTCGCCGAGATCGAGGCCGCGGTGGCCTACGCCGAGGCCGGAACGTGGGAGGACGTGGCGGATCTCGAGCGCGACGTGCTGACCGAAGAGGCAATGCGATGAAGACCAGCTATCGAACCGCCGTGCACGACGGCCTGCGCGACGCCCTGCGTGATGACCCGCGCGTCGTGGTGATGGGGGAAGACGTGGGGCGTTATGGGGGAACGTACGCCGCCTCCAAGGGCCTGCTGGAAGAATTCGGCCCGGAGCGCGTGCGCGACACGCCGCTGTCGGAGCTGGGCTTCGTCGGAATCGGAATCGGCGCGGCCCTCAACGGGTTACGGCCGATCGTCGAAGTCATGACGGTGAACTTCAGCCTGCTGGCGCTCGACCAGATCGTCAACACCGCCGCGGCCCTGCGTCATATGTCCGGCGGGCAGTTCTCCGTGCCGATCGTCGTGCGCATGGCGACGGGCGCCGGTCGCCAGCTCGCCGCGCAGCATTCGCACAGCCTCGAGCCGTGGTACGCCCACATTCCGGGCATCAAGGTGCTGGCTCCGGCCACCGTCGAGGATGCGTACGGCATGCTAGGGCCCGCGCTGGAGGACCCCGACCCGGTGGTGATCTTCGAGCACGTTCAGCTCTACAACACCTCGACCGACGTCGACGTCCTCTCCCCGACCGACATCTCGCGCGCGGCGGTTCGCCGCACCGGCGGTGACGTCACGCTGATCACCTACGGCGGCTGCCTGCCGAAGACGCTCGACGCCGCCAACGAGTTGTCCCTGGCCGGAATCGACTGTGAGGTCATCGATCTGCGCGTGCTGCGCCCCCTCGACGAGACCACGGTCCTGGAATCGGTCCGCAAGACGCATCGCGCGGTGGTGGTCGACGAGGCCTGGCGCACCGGCAGCCTCGCCGCCGAAGTCACCGCACGCGTGATGGAGGGCGCCTTCTACGACCTGGACGCGCCGGTGGCGCGGGTGTGCAGCGCCGAGGTGCCCATTCCCTACGCCAAGCACCTCGAAGAGGCCGCTTTGCCGCAGACCACCAAGATCGTCGCCGCCGTGCAGAGCCTGTTCGGGGAACAGCCGTGATCGAATTCAAGATGCCCTCGCTCGGCTCCGACATGGATGAAGGCACCCTGAACGAGTGGCTGGTCAAGCCCGGGGACAAGGTGACGCGCGGCCAGGTCGTGGCCATCGTCGAGACCACCAAGGCCGCGGTCGAGGTCGAATGCTGGCAGGAGGGCATCGTCGACGAGCTCGTCGTGCCCGTGGGCGAAACCGTACAGGTGGGAACGACTTTGGCCACCCTGACGGCCGCCGGCGGCTTGGTTCCCGGCTGGGCGACGGGCTTGGGCGCGGCCGGCTTCGCCGCCGCGGCGTGCTCGACG